>NZ_JBHURE010000006.1:0-250460 GCF_042674095.1 Lysinibacillus sp. NPDC056959
TTCTTATTGATTGGTGTAGGAACCTCAATAATACACGATTTCGCGTACGATGTTTTTATTTTTCTAAAGTGTTCAACTTGATTCTACTATTCGCCAAAACTTATTTTTAAATAATAATAGTAATAATAATCTGCAGCCTATATTACCTAATTTTAACAGCTCGAGTTGGGGTATCTTGCCAAAGGGGAAATTTAACATTAAATTTAAAGAGATATGGAATGAAGTAATATATATAAATGTGCAAAATCAATATTACGATAGTAATGGGGTTTTGGAAAATGATGGTTCATTATACCGGCAACTGTTTGATAGAAATGTAAATGGAGAGTTTGGATTTTCAGAAAGTGTTAAATTATTTTTATCTTGGTGGAATGGATTCTATGGGAAAATAGCTATAGAAAGATTATTTGAAAGTGAAGGCGGACAAGAAATATATAATGAGTTATCAAAGTCTCTAATATTGTATAATCTTAATAATAGTCAATTTAAGATAAATATTATTTACGATAAACAACAATTATTTTCTACAACTTCCTCTTTATCTTATGCAGTTTTACCGATTCAAGAACTTTTTTTAAATAGAACAGAAATTGTGTCGAATTTATTAGAAGGGTTTGAAAACCCATAATAATACAAAAAAAGGTATTGAGGGAAATTAATTCCCAATACCTTTTTTGTTTATTCCAATAAGGTAGGAAGAGATTTGATGTGGTTGGAATCTAGACTATGCTTTAAGATTCAATATTTAGAGAAAACTGCATCAGGGCCTTTAAGAATTGTATCGTTTAAAGGTTTCGATTTTAATAAAATTCCTGAAAGCAATAACCTATGAATCAGGCGCTAATAAAAAATGTGAGTACCTGGTATTTTTTGTTTAGGTAGGGGGAAAGAAGTACCGACAATTAAATTAGGATAGATAAAGATGAGCCAAATATCCAAGGAGAATAAATGTATCAATCGAAACAAAAGAGGTCGTAAACAGTTTTAAATACACAATGAAAATTCACTCAAATAAAAACCTGAGTGACATTTGTTGTAATTTATACTTTTACATAAAATTATTATGTCACATGATAATATGTAGCCATCTCTTTTAAGTCAGTTGTTTTGAAATTAGCTAAATCAATTTTGTCAAAGTCCTTCTCTTTAAACAGCACAGTCATAGCAGATCCAGGGTTAGTGTTAATAAAGTTAGCTTGCCAATTGATTTGGATATTGTTTAAATCCTCTACATCTTTTAATACTTTAAGTAATTCAACTGTATTTCGTTGAGCATAATCTAGAGCATTCTTTTTTGTTGCTGCTTCGTCATTCATCATCTTTAAATAATAGCTATCTCCCATGCTTTCAACAGTGATATTTCGATCATTTCCATCAGTAGTAGTAGTTCCGAATAAATCAGTAGCTATTTTGGCGATACGTTTTTCTAGAGGGATGCTTTTATCATTTGCAAGTGCCATATCGATATCAATTGCTTTAGCAGAAACAGGTTGTTGCGTATCCTCTGTTTTTGGTTCTTCTTTTGTCTTATCTTCTTCGCAAGCAGCCAGTCCGAGAGATAGAACTAGAGCAGCGCTGAAAATTAGTTTTTTCTTCATTTGTAACATAGTCTCCTTTATGTATAAGTTCTATTAAATTGTATTAATAATGGGAAGTATTGTCAGTGTTTTTAGTGCATAAAGATTAGGATTTATGGAACCCACAATTGCTAAAGAACTAAACGCACTGTGGTTTGTCACACTATGGTGTCATGTATACAGCTTTACTCGATTTAATCATTGTTTTAATGCTTGGCTTTGTTATTATTGACTCGTCGATTATAAAAGTAAATCACAATCCGCTTCGATCGTAATAAAGACCATTGAAAAAGCCTTCTCCATAACGGAGAAGGCTTAATTTTATTTTTGAGTAATGCGCTCGAAAAACGCTTTTGTTTTTTCTATATCCGTTACATGTCGATTGCATGTTTGGCTATCTGCGCAAATGTAATTACTATAGTTCGTGAACGTTCCAACGACTTGCCCTTTTACAGAAGTAGTAAATAGGCCAACTTCAGAATGGCGGTTACATAGTGCACATATTCCTTTAATTGTATTGTTAGAGAAAGTACCTTTAATCGCTTTTAGCTGTTCATCTTGTTCCAATACGACATATTTTCGATGTGTACTGGGATCATCCCAAGCTAAATAACAAATCTGCTGAAAGTCCATTTCTTCAAGCTTCGGTAGCTTGAGCTTTTTTTCCTTTTTAAATAGGCTCTTCAGTGTGCTAGCAGTGACTGCTTTAAAAGGGATGACATATGGTTTTAAGCGCTCTAAATACGCTTCGCCATGAGCGCGATCTGTCACATTAAAAAGCTGTTCAATTAGCTGAGTTTCCGCAGTGGATAGCGCTAATTTTGCTGTAATTTCGCTTTCAACAATACCATGTACGGCTAAGATAACGTTTTTATCCTTTGTCGTTGCAAGTGTTTGTATAATTTTATTCATTTGTTGCTCAAGTAAATGATAGTTTGCGACCGTTAAGAACGGCTGAATTGTTTGTTTTTCCATTTGAATTCACTCCTAAATAGTAGGCTTTTAATAAAGTTTACTGGCCTAAAGAGATCATTCAATTTATGTTAATTGCGTTAACTTTTCTAGACCTCTTTGACCTGTAAAGTGTTTGGTCTAGAGCAAGCATTACAAAAGAATGCGTCCATTTCGATTCCTCCTTGAAAAGAAATTCACCATTATTATAACATTTTTTAGGAATTATATAAAGTTAGAAAATTTAATTTATTTAATGAGAAAAAATGGTATAATAGTTTAATATTTGTTCATTGCTAATAGTTTTGGATGACATTTTAAAAGACGCATGTCGTGTGTATAGGTTGATTGGAGTGGAGATTGGACGCCTACAAAAAAGTGCCCAGTGAAACGGAAAATACCCTACACAGTAAGGTGATGAACTTGAAATTGAAAGGGGGAGTTTTTATGAAACAGGTTATAGGTCATGAAAATTTATATGTATGGAGAGGGATTGTTAGTAACTAACATGGGATATATAGTGCTAATAGACCTTCCGAATTCTTATACTATTGAAACTCTAGGAGGACTATTATGCTAAGTCAACAAGGATTTAATTTATGGGCTGATGGTTACGATCAAACGGTTCAGCTAAGTGAAGAAAGCAACCAATATCCATTTGCAGGATATAAAGAAGTATTAAATACGATTTTTAATGAGGTCATGCACATTCCAAAGTCCACTGTATTAGACATTGGATTTGGCACAGGGGTGTTAACGGCAAAGCTATATGACAATGGGCATATGATCAATGGATTCGATTTTTCCTCAAAAATGATGGAAATTGCCAAAGAAAAAATGCCTGATGCAAACTTAATGGAGTGGGATTTGTCAAAAGGGCTGCCAACGGCACTTCTTCATCAAAAATATGACGCTATTATCAGCACCTATGCGTTGCATCATTTTACTGATGAAATGAAGGTGCAATACATTAAAGAATTATTGCAACATCTAACACCTGAAGGCAAAATTTTTATCGGTGATATCGCGTTTCATACAAGAGCGGACCTTGAAAAATGCCGTGAAGAAAGTATTTGCTACTGGGATGATGATGAAATTTACTTTGTCCATGAGGAAATGAGCTCCTTATTAAAAGGAATATGCCAATTAGAATTTTATCCGATCTCGCATTGTGGTGGGGTTTTTGTTCTTGCAAATTTTGCGTAGGAGATGCGATAGAATTAATTTCATAAGGGTGTATTTGTGAAGATACTTTAATTTTAGGATCTCTATATAACTAGTAAATGGGCTGCCAATAGACAGCCCATTTATTTAGCATGTGGAAAACTTCCTTAATGTTGAATTGCTTTTAAATGGCTACCAAACTATTCGCGCGTTAAAAAAGTTAGAAAATTTCAACTTTTTAAGTTTAGGGGTAATTCTCTTTTAATATATCGTTCATTACGATATAATCGGTTTCGACGATATAATAAAGGAGCAAATTTGATGATTAAAGATATAAATAACTATTTTACATCTATTTTCTACCATCTACATTCAACGCATGAAGATTCAATTTCGCATCAGAGTGTGCGTATTTTACAGATGATTCAAAAGGAAGATGAAGTAGCAGTGCGTGATATTGCAGAGTTACTGAATATTTCCCATAATACAGCTTCTGAGCATATCAAAAAGCTGGAGCGAAATCGTTGGGTGAAAAAGGAGCGGGACATCGATGATCAACGTAAAGTACATATTCATTTAACAACTGAAGGGCTTCATGTTTTAAAGAAAAACACAGAATTAGATGATCAGAAACTGCAACATGCACTAAATCAGCTTTCAGAAGAAGATCAACAAATGGTTTTACAGGCATTTCGATTATTAAGCGAGGTGGCTAAATAATGTACACCTTTTTAAAAATTTTATGCTCGGCTGCCGTAATTGGTATTGTGACGGAGATTGCTAGAAGATTTCCTAGCTATGGTGGCATTATCGCAGCGCTGCCACTTGTCAGTATTTTAAGCATCATTTGGCTTACTGTGCAAAGTGAACCGAGTGAGCATATTCAGCGATTTACGATTGGTGTAATTGTTGGACTACCAGCAACTATGGTGATGCTATTTGTTATTTATATGGCGATGAAATCATCGATCCATATCGTGTTTGCCATTGGACTAGGCGTTGTTTCGTGGGCAGTATTTCTAGGTGTGCAAAAAGTCATAGCTAGTATGTTTAATTTTTCTATTTAGGAGAATGATAAATGACAATAATTCCTATTAAACAATTACCCCAACGTGATGTTTTGCAATTTTTTAAAGAGCATTGGGGAAGTACAGAGATGGTTATTTCCAGTGGGATTTATGACTGTAGTAAATTAGAGGGGTTCGTCTATGTAGATGAACACAACATGATTTTAGGTCTTGTAACGTATATTATGCGTGAGGAAGAATGTGAAATTATATCCCTTGATAGTATTGAAGAAGGAAGAGGGATAGGTTCATTGCTAGTACAAGCAGTTGAAGAAATTGCTTTCGAACAAGGCTGTACGAAAATTACTCTTCTAACGACAAATGATAATTTACACGCATTAAAATTTTATCAAAAAAGAGGTTATCACTTAGTGGGAATTATACAAAACGCGGTCGAACAAGCAAGAGCATATAAACCTGAAATCCCTTTAATAGGCAATGATGGAATTCCAATACGTGATGAAATACGATTAGCAAAGCAATCTGGCTTATAATGAGTCAGGTTGTTTTTAGTTGATTTAAAGAAGTTAGGAGGAGATGAAGAAAAATCCTGATTCTATTTTTCGAGGTTTCATCACCTACGATTTCTCGCTATACTTGATAGGTAGCAAGAAAGTGAGGAATGACATGAAAAAATTACTATTTGTTTTATTGTTTAGTGTTCTAGTAGTGGGAGCTGCCTTCATCATTTATTTAAAAAGCAATCCACCACTCGTCATGAACAGCTATACGAATCCTACAGATGATTCTACTAATAGAATCGTAGAAATAGAAAATAAAGGACTGCATGAGATAGAGCTTCAACAAATACTTGTCAATGATAAAGTGCCTGAAAGTGCCGAGCTTGTCGTGAGTAAATCTGAACCGTTCGAAGCGGAGACGAAGCTGGTTGGTAATCCGAATATTACTTATCATAAATTAAGGCAAATCACCATTTTTCCTAGTCAATACATAGATCGCCAGGCCGTTGGAAAGCAGCCTCAGCATTATGCAGTAAAGGTTGAAGCGCCTTCTATTAAAAAAATAACGATTAAGTACAAATATTTAAAAATACCATTTACTTTAACAGCCGAGTTACAAGAGAAAAAGTGAAGTGAAATTATCATCAGTGGGGTTTTCTTACCCACTGATTTTTTTGTCTTCACCAATGGCTCAGTCTGGATATACTCGTTATTTGTCTTATCCTTTATGCCTATGTCATTTCATAAGATTGTTTGGTGAAAAAATACTGAAACTCCTAAAACATGGTAATCTAATAGTAATAGCTATTGCGATGTCGGGAGGGACTAAATGGGAGTTATAATCGTTAGTATAGTACTTGTTATCTGTATTTTCACTGTGACTTTAGTGGTTATTCAGAAGCATTCGAAGGAGGATATTAAGTTAGAAGTAACAGCTGTATGTGAAGGGGTAAATGAATTAGGTCAAGCTATTATGAAAATATATTTTACATTTTCAATTGGCAAACTAGCACATCGTAAAAAAGAAATAATAGGCAGTATTGATTGGTCACAAGGATGGATGCCTGTTTGCTATAATTTAAAGGGAAATGGGGTCTATCAGGAGCAAAGATTACTCAGTGCTGCAAATGAGACAACCTATACAACCTTCGAAATAAACGCTACAAATGATATTGATCATCTGGGACGGGGTGAGGGATATGTTGTGTTAGTGCTAGAGGACCCAATTGCTACTGATAAGTCTAGAGCAGGTGTGATTCTCGCTGTTACTGCTAATATGGTGACCTATCAGCTATCGGATTCAACTAGCTGGAAAAATGACTTTGCAGTAAATCAATAGATACAGAATAAGCTATTCGTTAGGAGGAAAAGCCTGATGAATAGCTTTTCTATTTGGTAGGAAATAACGGAACCTATTAAAGGGAATTTCGTAAAATATTAAAGGGAAGAGGTGTCTCGGTTGTATTCATTACGATAGGAGATCAACCTTGGATCAAACGATGCTAAATCAATAATCGAAAAGAAGGTACAAGACTTTGGATATTTTAACAAATAAATTGATCATGATTGCTTTATTTATTCTTATCATTCATTCGATAGAAACACTTGCGTATGCAGTTCGATTATCAGGCGCACGTGTAAAATTACTAGCCTCTGCACTATCCTTGTTCAATGTGATGGTTATGGTTTCAAGGTTGGCAAATATGATGCAGCAGCCTTTTACTGGGAGTTTAGCTGACACAGCACCGAAAGAAAACACATTAGTATTTGTGGAGCAGCAATTCCGAGTGCTTATTGGGGCCGCTTCCATAGGTACTTTAGTCGGCATTCTACTATTGCCGACTTTTATAGCGATATTTTCAAGAGCCATTATCCATTTATCTGAGGAAAAAGGTTCTATTCCAGCATTATTTAAAAAAGGTTTTAGTTTAGAGTATGTTAAACGTGGAATAAAACATATCCATTTGCCAAGCTTTTCATACTTAAAGGGAATTAACTGGCGTGATATCCCCGTTAAATTATTTATCGTCAATGTCGTGATAACGGCCATCTATACAATTGGTGTCCTGTCAGCACTTTACGCCTCTTTATTAGTTCCAGAAAGAGGAACAACTGCTGTGATGGCATCAGGACTTATTAATGGGGTAGCAACGATGTTACTAATAATATTTATTGACCCTAAAATTTCTGTTCTTGCAGACGATGTTATTAATCAAAGAGGTAGTTATTTAAGTCTGAAACAAGCATCTGTGATGATGATGGGTTCAAGGCTACTAGGTACATGTTTAGCACAGCTTTTATTTATTCCAGGGGCAAAATATATTGCCTGGTTTACACAATATATGACATAAGGAGGGTTTACACGGATCGTCACAATTGAAGCCGAGTAACAGTTTTCAAAAAGGGGAGCTTGAAGTAGATAACTTTCTAGGGAAGGAAAAACGATATTTAATGAAAAAGTTATGTTTCCTAATTTTGATGATGTTTGTGTTAGTTGCTTGTAGTACGAAGGAGGTACATTATATAGCGAAAAGCGAGCACTGGAAGGCTGTATATCATAGTGAGGGATTACGAATTTTCTATCTAGGGGAAGAGAAAGACTTAGGTGATTTACAAATAATGATAGAAGGGTCAAAAGAATCAATAACTTTCAATGACGTTCGAGTAAATACCGATAAACAGTTTATTTTAACCAAAAAAGAAAGTACGAAAATTTTTAAAAAGGATGCTGCCCCAATTATTCATATTCAGTGGCATTCTGACAATGAGACTTTAGAAGTACGAAGTGGATGAAAACTTAGCTTAGGGATTACGATTATATCGCAACTTTCCTGCAAAAAGTGGAATGTGTAGGTAAGGACATATTTCGATGAGAAATCAAAATAGTTTCATAAAAATTAATATTCAAATTTGACAAGTATTGGAGCATTTGTTACAGTAAATAACAATTTCACAAAGCAATGGAATTGGCGATGAGAAGGACACGAGTTTTGATAAGCGATTTACAGAGAGGGAGGCATGTGCTGAAAGCTTCCTAATGCAGCTAGTGAAACTTACTACCTTTGAGCAGTGCTTGGAAACTTGCACCGTACTTGCAACGTTACTGCATAACAATGAGCCACTAGAGCATCTAGTGGGAATTTGGGTGGAACCACGGGTAATCAACACATGCTCGTCCCTTTATGGGGCGCGAGCATGTGTTTTTTTATTTGTCACTTCTTTCAGTAGAGGACACCAGCCTTTATAGGTTAGAGATGAGTGCGGTTTTAAGTCACTTTTCAGCGTCTTTCGAAACATCAGCTGAAAGAAGTTACAGCCTCCGGCGGATGCCACGGAATCGGTAAGGAGTTCTTTGTGCTAGCACAGAGCCGATTCCGGACGCAATTATGCCGAGGTAGAATTTATAATAAAGGAGTAGAAAACATGTCAAATCAAGTTATTAACATTCAATTTCCAGATGGTAAACAACAAGTATTTTCAAAAGGTGTTACATTAACCGACATTGCACAAGCGATTAGTCCCGCTTTACGTAAAAAGGCAATTGTAGGGAGTGTGAACGGAACCATCATTGATTTGACGCGCCCGATAGTGGAGGATTCACAAATTTCCCTGTACGATGCTTGCACAAAAGAAGGAATTCAGGTGATTCGTCATTCAACAGCCCATTTATTAGCGCAAGCTATTAAGCGTTTATATCCTGATGCTCAATTTGGGGTCGGGCCAGTTATAGAAAATGGGTTTTATTATGATATCGACATTGCGCATTCCTTAGCGCCTAGTGATTTACAACAAATTGAAAAAATGATGAAGCAAATTGTTCAAGAAAATATACAAATACAGCGCAAAGAAGTAACGAGGGCAGAGGCACAACAGTTATTTGCTCATGATGCGCTAAAGCTAGAGTTATTACAGGATATATCTGAGCATGAAGTGGTGACGGTTTATGAGCAAGGAGATTTTTATGATCTTTGTCGTGGACCTCATGTACCTTCCACAGGAAAATTACAACACTTTAAATTAATGAATATGTCAGGTGCTTACTGGCGAGGAGATAGTAATAATCAAATGCTTCAGCGTATATACGGTGTAGCGTTTGCCTCAAAAAAAGAGCTTGAGGAACATTTTGTTTTCCTAGAAGAGGCGGAGAAGCGCAATCACCGAAAGCTAGGAAAAGAACTAGAGTTATTTATGTTTTCAGAGGAAGCACCAGGGATGCCGTTTTATTTAGCAAATGGTCAAATTATTCGCAATGAATTAGAGTCTTATTTACGTCAATTACAAGCAAAATTTGATTACCAAGAAGTACGGACACCATCGATGATGAACCAGCGTTTATGGGAACAGTCAGGGCATTCGGATCACTATAAAGAAAATATGTACTATACTCATGTAGACGACCAAAGCTTTGCATTAAAACCTATGAATTGCCCTGGACATATGCTGATTTTTAAAAATGACTTACATTCATATAGAGATTTACCGATTCGTATGGCTGAATTTGGGCAAGTTCATCGACATGAATTTAGTGGCGCATTAAATGGTCTTTTACGAGTTCGTACTTTTTGCCAGGATGATGCACATATTTTTGTTACGCCACAGCAAATTGAAGATGAGATTGCGCTTGCACTAAAGATTATTGATGAGGTTTACCAGGTTTTTGGCTTCCAATACGATATTGAATTATCAACACGTCCCGCTGATTATATGGGGGAACTTGAACTTTGGAACAAAGCCGAAGCGGCGTTAGAAAACGTACTAACGAATCTAGGATTCCCTTATACAATAAATGAAGGTGACGGAGCGTTTTATGGACCAAAAATTGATATTCATATTAAAGATGCCATTCATCGCAGTCATCAATGTGCAACAGTGCAGCTTGATTTCCAACTACCTGAGAAATTCGACTTAACATATGTCAATGAACAGAATGAAAAAGTAAGACCTGTCGTTATTCATCGAGCGGTATTCGGTTCAATTGATCGCTTTTTAGGCATATTGATTGAGCATTTTGGAGGGGCGTTCCCAACGTGGCTTGCACCTCAACAAGTAAAAGTTATTGGGGTGGCAAATAAGCATCGAGCATATGTACAGCAAGTTGTTGATGCTTTAAAAAACGAACAAATCCGTGTAAGCATTGACGATCGACAAGAAAAGCTAGGTAAAAAAATTCGAGAAGCACAAATGAAAAAAATACCTTATATTGTAGTGATCGGTGATCAAGAAATGGATACTCAACATGTTACTGTTCGTAAATATGGCGAGCAAGCATTAATTGAAAAAACATTACAGCAGTTTATTGAGGAAATAAAGCAAGAAATACAGCAAAAAGCTTTAACTATTAAATGAATTCTATAAAATAATTTAGCTCGACTCTAGGGGAAGTCACTCCCAAGAGTCGAGCTATAACAGTGATGAAATAAATGGTGATTTCAGAATTTGCTTAAAAATGTTAATTTTTTCTTTGAATTTGCTACTATTAATCAATTTTCAAGCATACAATAAATTAAACAACAAACGAAATACAATTATTTAATGGTATTACTTTGGTAATTACTATTTCCTAAAAGGATAGTTTGTGTCTCAGCGTCAATGACCAGGTATTTATGATAAGTCTCCTGATCCAATTGCTTAAAGGATGCTAAAAAATATACTTGTCGATTGGGATGAATAAAAGTATGTTGAGAGAGGTCTGTCTTTTTACGTATAAAATTTGTTTTTAGATTAAATGTTTCCTCAGCCTTCGATACGTCCTTAAAGGCTATTCTTTGACGAATGTTCAAGGTAGCATTGTTATATTCCTCATAGATTGTCCTATTTAATATATAATAAAAATCATTCTCAGTACGAAATGCTTGATATTGATTATTTGGGTATTTATAAGATGTAGTTCTAGAAGGTATGCAAAGAACCGGTGTTGTGTTTTCTACTGAATCTTGAGGTTGCTGTAGTAAAAAGCTTGAAGCGACCAGTGATAAAATAAATACCTGCATTATTTGGCCTCCTTTTTCCTGTCATAAAGAAGATAGCCCATTTCTATGTTATTTATACGTATTTTAACAACAACAATAGGTTTTATAACCAAAAACTAATACAGGGTAAAACTAGACGACTCATCGAAAATAATTTTAGCTAGCTTTATTGATCGTTTTTGAATATTTATTTAGTAGGACATCTAATTCTTGGCTACAATCTACCACACTTGGATGGGTGAAACCTAAATCCATTGCCTTTCTATACATAATTTTTCTTTTAATTTCAATCTCCATCTTCAAGAATTGTTTATGCGTTAAATAATTAACCAAAATCTTTTCCCCCTATTATTTTTTCTCCATATATTCTTGAAATACATTGACCTCGATTCAACTTTTTCATTGTATCTCACCTAAAATGAAAAATATGTCACATTGTGTATAGGTTGAGAAATTCGTAATTTAGTCATAGGAAAATTTTTTTATTCTTATATTGGGAAGTAAATGAAAAATAGTGATGGTGATTATTTTAGACTATTTAAATTACTTTTATTGTATTATTTATATACTTCATTACCCTTCATGCTAAAATATTAGTGTTTTTTTTTGGCTAGATTTTAGAAAAGGGGCAGGGTGATGTTTAATAGATTTGCATCTTTTTTACTATAAAAATATTTGGTGTCATAGACTGAAAATTTCATAGGCTTCATATCTTGTCACAATTTATCAAATAAACTTCTTTGTTGTTTGTAATTGAAGGGATTTTACTTTGGTTGAAAATGTTGAGAATTTTCGAAATATATTGAATGGTGGAAATGCGGGTTTTGAATCTATTGAATAATAGGGGGGATACATTGTTGAAGTTAAGGTCACTATTATTAAGTGTTATGATCGTTTCTTGTTTAATGTTAATCGCATGTTCAGAAGTGAAAACAAAAACAGAAGAGTCTCCAAAATCAACGGTAGTCACTAACCATTCCATTCAACATGAAGAAGAATCTAAACAGAAACCTCCTATTATTGATAGGGACTATGATTTTACATATTTAGAGGAATTGCCAGAGGAAAAAAGAGTTTTATATGATGAATTTTTAAGCAATGGGAATATGAATAGTATAAAGACTTTTACACCAGAGGAAATGGTGTTAATTATGATGAATTTAATATTTGAAAATAAGTTCGATAAATTATATGCAATTACCTACAACAACAATGAACTTCCAGATAAAGAAACCTTTATAGCAGAGTATATAGATTATTTATTAGATGAGGATAAACAAAATTATTTAATGTACAGGTACTACGATAGTATTTCATTGGATAAGGAAACAAGCACAGAAAGTATAGCTGTTGTACAATTGGATATAATTTTTGGAAGCTCTCACTACCTTAAGGTATTTTCTTTACTAAAAGAGGATGATATATGGAAGGTAGATATATATAATTATGTGAAAGAAAAGAAGGCAAAATCTGAAGAAAAATAGAGGAAACGATTATGACTGTACTATACTTTGTAAGACACGCGCATTCTCACTATACAGCTGATGAGTACAATCGTCCGCTTTCTGATAACGGTTTGAAGGATCGGGATCGTGTTACTAGATTATTTATCAATAAAATAATCCATGCTATATATTCAAGTCCATATAAGAGAGCCGTACAGACGGTAGAAGGAATAGCACAAGGGCATAAGTTAGAAATAAGTAAGGTAGATTCTTTAAAAGAAAGAACACTATCTAATGGAAATATAATTGATTTTGACACGGCCATGCAACAAGTATGGAGTCATCCGAATTTCGCATTTGAAGGTGGAGAATCAAATGAAGCCGCCAAGGAAAGAGCTATTACTACGTTGAAAAAAATTATCCTTGCCCATCCAAATGACAATATAGTGATTGGTACACACGGCAATATAATGGTCTTAATGATACAATATTTTGATGTACAATATGATTACTCATTTTGGAATCGACTTTCAATGCCTGATGTTTATCAACTTACATTTCAGCATTTCGTGTTAAGTGATGTTCGAAGAGTTTGGGTAGAATAAGAGAAGGGGCTATCTACTGGCAGCCCCTTGGTTCATTTTATCGAGAAGAAGTATCTGCCTGACGACACCTAGGAAATCATTGAGGCTATGAATGCAATGTTTGTTCTTGACTTATAGTATAAACATTTAGTCATAGGGATACAGTTCACTCGGACAATATTGGTAGGTAGGTTTCCAACGACCATTTCTACAATAATACCTAATATCTCCAATACAAGCTGCGGACCCTTCTTGTTGACATGGTCCCATATCTCCAATAGAACGATATTGTGGCCATGTTGGTGTATTATCACTCGGACAATATTGGTAGGTAGGTTTCCAACGACCATTTCTACAATAATACCTTATATCACCAATACAAGCTGTGGACCCCTCTTGTTGACATGGTCCCATATCTTCAATAGAACGATATTGTGGTGAGAGCTGTGGACCATAACGATATTGTGGCCATGTTGGTGTATTATCACTCTGACAATATTCGTAGGTAGGTCTCCAACGACCATTTCTACATACAAAATACATATCACCAACACAAGTTCTGGACCCTTCTTGTTGACATGGGCCTATATCATCAGGAAAAGAACCATATTGCCAAGTCATCAAAGTCACTTCCTTTTATTTTTTTTAAAACATATATAACCATCAGATAACTTTGAACACTTTACAAAAAAATAATGTTCAGTCTTATTCAGCATTTTCAGGTAAGAAAGTGTTCATTTCACCTTGGAGGTTACATCATATTCTAAGTTATGAAATGGAAATGATTACTATTGGGCCATCCTTTTCGTATTGGCATAATTAGGCCTGATGGCACTCAGGAAGGAGATGGGAGGCTAAATGTCTTTTGTAGGGGAATTGAACGTATAAACAACACTTTTTTAAGAATGAGATGGAAGAATATTTTTTCTTTGATGTTGAGGAGCTTTACATGCCACGAACAATCATAGTGAATAACACGTTTGATCATCACTCAACTGCTGATGATCATTTGTTTTACCCACGAGCTACAATTTATCGACGAAAAATTGTAGCTCGTGGGTTTATCGAGAATGCTGAATTATTTCTACACGGAGGAAAAAGCTTATTTTATTTGATTCCATTCTTCTCGTAAAAGGCCAAATAAAACTACATCATGAAATTGACCGAAACGGAAAAGTTCATTTCGTAAAATACCTTCTTTTGTAAAGCCACATTTTTCATAAGAACGAATAGCTCCTTTATTAAAGCTGAAAACCTGAAGCTTGATTTTATTAATGGAAATATAATTAAAAATAAAGTGAATAAGAGTTTTCATTGCATCCGTTCCAAGCCCTTTACCATGCCATTGTTCTCCAATTGAAATGCCTACAGAGCAAGTACTGTTCTTCCAGTTGATTCCATAGACAGCACAGGAACCGATAAGCTCATTTGACGACTTTTCGAATATGCCGAAGAAAAACTCCTCTTTTTTTCCACTAATACTTTGAAAGAATGAGGAATGATCCTCAAAGGTATTTGGAAAGGGAATGTCGTCATTAGCCAGTAACAACGTCTTCAGTTCACTTTCAATTTTTACAAATGCTTCTTGGTCGGAGGAAGTCATTTGCTGTAATGTAATAGCTTGCCCTGTAAGAAATTCTTTAAAATAGTTTTCCATTTGTTTTCTCCCTTGTTCAAGAGCTGCAGTTAGAGTTTACAACTCTTGGATTATTTGTTGTTTAAACAAAACATCTACTGCACTTTTCGCACTCATTCACTCAACTCCATATGTATAGATAACTTTATAGTAGCATTTTTGGTTATTAGTGGAAATGATATTTTTGTTCAAGTCTGTTGAATAGGGAAATAAAAGGTTATCTGTGACTGGAAGAATGATATTTGTTGATATTATCACCTGGACGATATGGTGATCGTTTTAAAAATGTTTAAGGAAACACTTGATTTTATTTATTATTTTGAAGGGCGCCAATTTGTCTGAATGTCTACATCTTGTTGCTCCATCCAGTTAAGAAATTCCTCTGTACATTGAATATCGTAGTCTAACACTGCTTCATACACATAAATTGAAGGAAGTACTAGGGTTTTCTTAAGAAGTTCTTCTTTAATCGTTAAAATATACTTTCGACTTTCATTTGTTAAGGAATCGTTCATTAACGATACTAAATCTCTTGATAGAGGGCCCTCTCGTGTTTCAGAAAACAGCCACATATCAATATTCCAAATTTCTGATGGCATTTGCTCATATTGTATTTTAAAATAGATACCATTAAATGGTGTTTTCAAATAATTACGATACTTTAATTCTAAAACTTTCGGATTGCTAGTTAAATCAGCTAATATCGCCATAGCTTCTGCTGCATTAGGGTGAGTACAAAATGTTTCGATATCGATATCGTGATCCACTAGTAAATTATATGCTGTAGCGCCGACCACATAAGCTTGTCCAATGGTATTCCATTTTTCTAGCAGCTTCAATTCTTCTAAAATGAGCATGGCAGTTTCTTTTCGTTTTTGAGCTCTCTCTAATAGTTTCAATTTGAACACCTTTTCTAAAACCTAAATTATGTTAGAGTACATCATATTTTCTTTTTTTCAATATATTTTAATAGAAATATACGATATGAAATGTATACTATTGATTCGTCAGTGGCGATTATTTTGTGTGGCAAAAGTAATGTGACAGTTACAATTACGCCAAGGTAGAACGACGACTTAAGATGAAAGGGGAGCTTTGATGAGATTGAAATTTTATGAAAAAAAAGATGATTTCTTAATTGAACGATATACGATCACAGAGGAGCAGCTTCGCTATACGATGTCTCCGAAAGAGAGTATTGAACTAGTAAAGCAGGACAAAAATCGCCATGCCGTTCTTGTTTTTGATGAAGATAAGCTCGTGACATTCTTTGTGTTACATGAAAAAGAGGGCGTTACGCCATATTCCTCAAATGAACAGGCTATTTTAATCCGTGCCTTTTCAACAGACTTTTATGAACAGGGGAAAGGCTATGCGAAAGCGGCATTAAAGCTTTTGCCAGACTTTGTTTTAGAGCATTTTCCAACTATTAATGAGCTTGTGTTAGGGGTTAATCTACCGAATACTGCCGCGCAGTCACTTTATAAAAAATGCGGATTTGTTGATGAAGGAAAGATGGCAAAAGGGTTTAGGGCTGAGATTAAAGTGATGAGTTATTACATAAGTAAAATTAACAGCTAAATGCTTGATAGAAAAACATTGATGAAGCTACTTAATTTTGAACAAAAGTCTTCTCGCATCTAAAGAATGAGGTGAACAAAATGACGCAATTGGTGGAAGCACGTATGGAGCATCTCGATGAAATATGTGCGATTGATCAAGAAGTAATTGGAGATTATTTAAGAAGCGGATATTTGCGTACAGCCATTAACGAAAAACGTTGTATCATTCAACAAACAGAAAAAGGGATTGGTGGTTTTCTTATTTTTACGAATGATTTCTTTGAGAACTGTTTCATCTCATTAGTTATTGTGAAGCCCTCTGAGAGAAGAATGGGCATTGCCACAGCGTTACTAGCTTTTTATGTAGAAATGGCAGCAACTCCAAAAATCTTTTCTTCTACTAACCAATCCAATACTAGTATGCATAAGGTATTTGAAACGGCAGGCTTTGTAAAAAGTGGGTGTATAGAAAACTTAGATGAAGGAGATCCGGAAATTATTTATGTGAAATATAAATAGGGGCAAGGCGTGTCTCGTGATAAGGTTTCTTTAGCCTTATCGAAATGAAGAGCTTATTTAAAAGTATTGTAAATGAAATCTTAACTATAAATAGGATTTCTTTATTCAACAAACGGGCCAGATTATTGAATAACAATCTTTTATGAAATATTACTAAAAGGCGTTTTGGGTACATTTACAAAAAATAAAATGCATCAATTTTTATTTTTCAATTTGTTTTCAATACGTTTAAAGAAATAAGTTAATACATTAATAGAAAAAATAGTCATCATAAAACCGGTAATTGCTCGCATTAAATATGTATCATTTGGATATCCAAAGACAATGTACCCTAAAGAATATATTGCTGCTATCCATTTAATTATAGTAAAAATTTTTTCTTCATAAGTTTCTCAATACCTCTTTATTCTTACTACTTAATCTTTCAGAATTTATAAACTTACTTATAACATAAATTATTTTACAAATATTCCTATATATTTTCAATCAAATATCTTAAACAAAAAGCTTAAAATCTTCGCTAAAGAAAAAATGTCACTAAACGACGCTTTAGGTGTATTCATACTCAATTAATTATCCTAATTTTTTGATATAATTTCATTTAATGCGTTAAATCGTATCGTTTATTCCATTAAAGGGCGCGATTGTGAAACTTAAAATAAAAGGGATGCTACATATTTAGCATATATAATATGTAGCATCCCTGATTTTTAACGATCTAGACCTTGATAAGGTATGATAACCACGATTATCTATGGGGCCCCATTAATAAAGTTTAAGCTTTAGAAACAAATTTTGATAAAACTAGTACACAAGGATTAAAACCGTTGAAATTAGGCTCCGCACTTTTGGTTGTATTGAAAGGACCGACGCCACAATATACCCAAAGGAGCAACTATTCTTCAGACCCACCCTGGTGACCTGCATAGTTGCCCTCACCGGGATCAAGATCAATGACTATGCGGTGCGGAACAGCCATTGCATATTGATGCTCGCAGCGCCAACGCATCTCCTCTGTAAAACCAATCGTTTCTCCATCAGTAATAATATCACCTTGATTAAACAAATAATAAGCAAAGTTAGTCAAGCAGCCTGCAACCTCATTGGTATCCATATCATAGAAGTGGCATTGCACATCAGGGATGCCTAGTGCAGCAAGCCCAATGGAATCCATGAGACCTTCCTGGCGTTCACTGCCAGTACCCTCAACATTGTAGAACCGAATGTTCAATGCTCCATACAACATTTCGCCCTCATCAACAGCAGCCAAAAACACGGATGGCTCGACCAACTTATTGCTTTCTCTAAAATAAATCGCAGCGCAAGGGACCGTTTCCACTATTGCACGAAGAACATTCGTATGTAGCTCCAATCTTTTTTTTGGCTCCAGTCCAGATGCCATCATATCGACAAGTAACAACGCGTGACTACACTCTTGCAACGTTTGCCCTGCTTCATTCCAATGCCAACTTTGCTGCAAAGCGGCTTCGTAATCAGATATCGGACCTACATTCATGCCAGTAAGCGTTGTTTGTGCAGGCATTTCGCCTTCTGCATATTTCACCATATAATTCAAATGAAAGAAGTGAAGCATTTCGCCTTTCTCATGTTGCTCATAGGGCTCCCATACTGCCAGCGACCCACTCTTTTCATTTTGTGGTCGATCTGTTTTCCCCATGTATTGTTCTATCTTGCTGTAGAGTAGTTCGCGGTCCACAACTGGCTTTTCTTTAAACAGCAGTTCAATAGCATAAACTCTAGCAAATCCGAAGTCTTTCTCTTGCTCTATGATTTCATTCATAAGGCACTCTCCTTCAATCTGTATTGTTTTCTTAATCAGATATTGATGTGTTCATCAACTTCATCAAGAATACACGAAAGATTACCAACCGCCCATCATACTTTTTCCCTATCATTGCCAATTGTGAGTGTCTATATGTTTTACATCTTTAAAAAAATGATTGAGTTTAACATATGGTTTTGAAATGATTTGTATTATGCAATCGGACGAGATTGTTGGCGATTCTAGAGAAGATGAAATTTTATTGAAAAGGAGCGAACTTCAATGTTACCAATTGAGTATCGTATTGAAAATGAAGATGATTTAAAAACATAGGAAGAAACCGTATTTGATACCAATAGTATGGTAAATAATTCTGTATGTGCGGAATTTCGTATTCCACAATCGGGCGCTTTTCTTGAATAAGAGGGCGTCTTTTGGAATGCTTCAACTTATAACCTGGCCCAAAAAAGTTAGACATATTTAGTAAAGCCACTTTTAAGACCTTATTCCGGAACTCCACCGGGTATAGGTCTTTTAATTTGTCCCTCAAGATTTAGTTTAGAAATAATTTTTAAAATAGACTTTTATTTCATATTTTAGTAGGATGTAGTTAGAGTTGTGCCATCTATTTGCCTTTATAGATGGTTTATTTTTTTGATATGAGGGCATTTTTTAGAGATTTGTTCTCTACTCTACGCCACAGAATTGTAACAATTCTGAAAAAACAAAACTATTTAAAGGGAAATGATGGCACTTACTTTGATGAATGACGTTGATTTTATTGGAAGCTACTATAAAGTTTCCTCAAAAAATGGTTCATCACAACAGGGAGGGAAGGGTAATACCATTGATATAAGTTGGAGTGGAGGGTGGAAAATCTCAGGAAGCTTTGCTCTGTGCGAAAGCGGCAAATGTTTTATCTGTGCGAAAGCGAAGCGACAGCAACAACAAATGTTTTCTGTAGCGAAAGCAAAGCGGCAGCTACAAATGTTTTAACTGCGCGAAAGCGAAGCGTCAGCGGCAAAGCGTCCAGTAGGAACGAAAATCAACCTCACATTATGGAGATGAGCAAAAAAATACTTTGGAGGATGTTATATTGAGTAACGAAACATTATTAAGTTTAAGTAGTAATTCATTTTTCGTGGCATTTATTTTACTTCTGATCGCCATTATACCGATTGGACTTGCCGTGAAATCAAAAGGAAAGATATTTGGAAAAATCGGGCTTCTACTTACATATATTGCATTTGCTTTACAGTTAGTTTATTTCATTTTAAGGTGGATTGCTGTTGATCATGCACCTGTAAGTAATATGTATGAGTTTATGACGTTCTTTGGCATTATGCTTACTGGTAGTTATTTGATCATTCATTTTTTATATAAGCAAATCGTTGTAGGTTTGTTTACTATCCCTGTGTCATTAATTATTCTCGGTTATGGAAGCGTTTTTACAAAAACAGTGTCACCACTTGTTCCATCACTACAAAGTAATTGGTTAACGATTCATGTTATGACTGTTGCCTTTTCAAGTGCTGTTTTATCGGTTTCATTTGCAACGGGTATTATTTATTTGTTACGAACATTAGATGTTTCTAAATTTTCGATGAGTACAGTTGCTTTGGAATTTGTTATGTATTGCTTAATTGTCGTGATTGGCTTTATTGGAGTGGCAACCTACTTTAACTTAGCAGGAGATAAAATCGAGGTTCAATTTGAAAATAAGCTAGAGAAGAAAGAAACAGCCGAGTATACGATGACGCCTCTAATTGTCAATAAAGGTGCAGTAACAGCTAGTGGGGATCAGGTTGGTGTTTTACAGATTACGAATAAGCTAGATGCGAAGAAATTGAATACGATTGTATGGTCATTTATCGTTGGAACGATTTTATATGGGGTGATTGTGCTCATCACGCGAAGACGATTAATTGTGTTATTAAAGCCATTAACAAACCGTGTACAGCCAGTATTAATAGATGAAATTACATATAGAGCAGTTGTCATAGGTTTCCCGTTATTTGCTCTTGGAGGCTTGTTGTTTGCTATGATTTGGGCACAGATTGCTTGGAGTAGGTATTGGGGTTGGGACCCTAAGGAAGTGTGGGCACTAATCACATTTTTATTTTATGCGGCTTTCCTTCATTTCCGCCTTTCAAAAGGCTGGGAAGGGGAAAAGACAGCTTGGTTAGCGATTATTGGATTTGGAATTATTGTGTTTAATCAAGTATTTGTAAATTTAGTTATTGCAGGTTTACATTCATACGCATAAGGATGTTGTGAATGAATTATTTTTTTAAACTGAATGTAGTGAGTATGTTATATGGGTTAATATTCTTTATTTCTCTTGAAATGCAAGTAAATTATTATCGCATTGTGAGACTCACAGGATGGGAAGGACAATATTTCGATACCGTAGTATTAGTTATACATGCGGTTGGTTTTGTTGTAGCAACTAATGCGTTATACATGCTTACATATAAATGGATAGCGCATCGTCGATTAGTATATTGGACAACAATTTTTTGGATGCCTTATACAGCGTTCTTTATTTTTATATGTGTAAATGTGTATCCAATCACTTATCGGGGGGATATACCAGGGCCAGCTCAAGGGTTCATTCTTTTTGCGATGCTCTTGTTCTATCCGTTTTATATAGGAATTTTGAATATTATATGCTATCATTCAAAATCTGAAGCTGTACAAATTAAATAACCGTAAAAAAGAGACATCCATTAATTTGGATGTCTCTTGTATTTTGCATCTACATGTTAAAGCTATAAATTAAAGCTTTACAACATTAGTAGCCTGAGGTCCGCGGTTACCTTCTTCAACGCCGAACTCTACTTTTTGGCCTTCTTCTAAAGTTTTAAAGCCATCTGATTGAATAGCAGAGAAATGTACAAATACATCATTTCCACCTTCTACCTCGATAAATCCAAAACCTTTTTCTGCGTTAAACCATTTTACTGTACCTTGTGTCATGTGAACAACCTCCCAAAAAAATTAAACAATCATATTGCTTCGATCGCTTGCGAAAATATCACATTTTCAAAAGCTCGTATTACTTTTGAATACGTGATTTTAGCGGATAAGATGAAGTAATGTAATTATTGTTCTGATTATATAACAATTCCGAATATTTATCCAGTATATTCCGATTTTGTCATGTAAAATTTACATTTCCATTATTTTAACCATTCTTTCTCTTTAGCGACAATGACGGCCTCTGCACGAGATTCTACGTTTAGTTTGACAAAAAGCTTGGATAAATAATTTTCAACAGTGCGTTGCGTGACCCCGATGGCTGAAGCAATTGCTTTATTTGTACATCCTTGTGCGACAAGCTGTAAAATTTCTTGCTCCTTTTGACTTAATAATACATCTTGCTGCGCGTTTGGAAGATTGGTACGTTGCTGTACAAAATCTAAAAAATCAGCTGCTAGTAAGATTTCGCCCCTAAGTGCGGCTTCAATGGTTTGAATCACTTGCTGTTTCGTAGCGAGCTTTGATAATAGTCCATCGACCTTCTTCTCAATCAGTAGTTCGTAATAATCGGAAAGTTCATATCCTGTATAGAGTAAAATAAGTGCTTCCGGTTGCTTTTTCTTAATCATTTCAGAAAGTTGGATGCCATTGATTGGCTTCATATTAATATCAATTAAAAATAATTGAAAAGATTGAGCATCCATTCTCGACAGAACAACGGAGCTATCTTGTTCCGTATCTATATGGGCATTTGCTAAATCCTGTAATAATGTTTTCGTACCATCTAAAACGACAGGATGGTCATCTATAATAAGAATATTAATCATCTGAATCCACGTCCTCTTGTATTTGAATAACTATATGCATTCCTTCATTTAAATTGGAGGTTATTGTGATGTCTCCATTAAAAGCACGGACTCGTTCTCGAATACCATTAATGCCCATAGAATTTGAAGATTGCATTAAACTTTCAATATTACAGCCAATACCATTATCATCGTATTGGAGAATGAAACCGCTATTTATCGCTTGTAGTCTTAGTGAAACTTCGGTTGCCTCAGCATGCTTAATGGCATTATTTAAGAGCTCTTGCACAAGGCGATAGACGACTAAATGTAAAGTGGCATCTTGAAATTGTACACGTTCTATTTGTGCTTTTAACAAAAAGTCTGCTCGAATTTTCACCTTTTGAATTAGTTTTTTTAAGGCGATTTGTAGCCCAAATGTGTCCAGTAAAGGAGGGCTTAAATTCTCACAATACTCACGTAAGTCCTTCGATGCATTTAGTAACTGCTCACGAATATCTAATACCTTTTCTTTATCAATAATAGGAGAGCTAGTAAGTACATCTAACTCTCTCGCTAAATGAAGTTGCTCTTGCAAAATAGTGTCATGTAATTCCTGTGCTAAAATACTTTTCTCCTTCTCAATGATATTCCATAATAATTTGTCGAGCCAAGGAAGCTGTGTATCATTGTGATCCTTCATAAGCTTTATTTCATACACTAAATCTTCAATGAGCTTTAAATTCTCAATAAACATAGAGACATAGAGGGCTAGTAACTCTAGCCAAAGAAGCTCTTCTTTTTGTAATACATGTCTAATGTGTAACATGATTTTTTCTTCACCTGTATCATGTAATAGTAGGTGATTCCCCATAATAACTTCATCACGAGTGCTTTCCGTTATTGTTGTAATTGTAAAGGCAGTAGTACCAAGCTTTTCTGTTATTTCATACTTGAATTGATCCAGTAATTCTTGCTGGTTTTTTGCTTTCCCCATACGATTAACCGCAGCATATAAATTATGTACATAATCGCCGGTAGATGAAAATATAATCTTTCGATATTTAAAATCAAGCTGCTCTTTTATATAGAAACTAGCAATGATGACAAGGAAAACTAGTGTAAAGACACCAATAATTTTAACAATTGATAATTTGTCTATAAACAGGAGGGTAATACCCGCAGTTGATAGTAATGCACAAAAAAAGGCAAGTGTTGAATAATAACGTAAACGAGATAATTGATATTCAATATCGAATAATCGTTCATTCACTTGGATGAAAATAAAAGAAAAAGGAATAAACAATAAAAATAATGCAGCTACTTCACTATGTAAAATAGGGTTCCGCCCGAATAATTCAGGAATGACGAAAAACAGTAAAAACGGCAAGAACGGCGTAATAAATGCAATAGTGATTAAACGGATTTTTTCCAGTTTCGTTCGTAAATAACTCGTTAGTAAAATATAAATCGCATAGAGAACAAGTACAGCAAACATTCCTAATTTAATTAAGGTTGTGATCGTCTTAAAGTCAGAATTAACTATTCTTATGAAATCCAAGCAAGGTATAAATAGTAGTGTTAAATAAAGCCATTTTGTATTGAGGTATGGCCATTCTATACATAGGTAACGGTAATAAAATTGTAAGAAGTGAATAAAAAGCACTATGCATAAAATTATACCAATACTTATTACAAATCCGCCAATTAGATTTCCTCTAGCTGAGGCTCCTGTACTTATATAAGCTAAAGAACAGGTTAATAAAAATAAAGTTAGTAGACTAGTTAGTAGATTATCAGTATTTCTTCGCCATAAATAGATAGCAACACCAAATGATAGAACGAAATAAAAAAGTGGAAAAATGATTTGTAAATAAAATTCTTCCGGAATATCTTTATGCTTAATTGAAACAGTTTGAACATCCCCATTAGGCTTCATAATTGTCAGTTTTTTTGCACAACGTACAAAAGAATCGATTTGATTAGAACGAACGGGTTTGTCATCAATTGTCAGAAGTAGATCGCTTTTTTCAATATTATTTTGCTGTGCCCAATTTGGATAATAGAACTCGGTCAGGATTGGTTGTTTGCTAGTTGTGTCTAGTAAAATACCAATAAAAGGAGTTTGTGATGCAACTACAAGTACATAAATCCCGAGGAGTAAGTAGGTTATGAAAATACTATATGTCCATTTACTCATTGTATTCTCTCATTAATTTGCATGATAATAATGCCCCATTTCAATCTTAAGTACCATTATATTATCCATAATTTTTGGTAATTTTGGAATACCGAAAAAGTTGTTTCGGAAAACCACCATTGCTTTTTCGGAATAACGAAGTAGTTTTTTCGGTGTAACCTATGATAGTGTAAAACTATCATGTGTGACGAAAAGGGGGAGCGTTGCATGACAAAGAAAGGATTGTTAATAGTCCTTTTTCTAGTCGTCATAATGTCGTACCCGATGGCAACAATCGCTAAAAACGTTGAAAATGATGCGGTGAAAGTAGATATTTGCATTATTGGGAGTGATAATCGTTTTGTCTATAAGATTCCAAAGAGTTTACATAATGATACGCCGTATGTTGAAATGAAGAATAACATAGAATCCTCCTTAGCAAGTCATTGGAAGGTCGAGGATCCGCGTTATGAAATCCTCCAGACAGATGTAGCGTATACTTTTTCGATTAAAGATTTAATTCATGAAAAACAAGACGGGAAAATAAAGATAGCGGTTCCATATTCTTATTTAATAGGAATGTTTGGCGAAAATGATCCCATTCAATTAAAAATTTTGGCTAGCAAACTAATCGACTGGCAAACGAACTCAAACGATTTGGCAACTCTCGGCTTTGTAGAACCGCTTACTTATTTTAGTGAACAGGAATATGTTTTTGAGGGAGAGGTTAACGAGCTACTACATCAGCGGGTAGGACATTTTAATGGCTCTGTTATGAAAGGGCAAATGCTACTACATATTGTTATATATTTTAGTTTTATTTTGGCGCAGCTTATTGCCTGTTTCATTTTATCGAGGCGCTTAAAAAAGAGAATTATTAAAGATCCTGAAAATATGCATCAGTTCCGAAAGCTAAATTATTTGTATCAAATCATACCGATAATAATTATTGGTATGCAAATTGTTTTTCTAATCAGTTCAGGCTTATTGACCGCGTTTGGTATTTATTTTGACCCAGGGGTTGACCTTTTGTTTGTTATCGTCCCAGTTTTATTTAATATTATTTTGATGCCAATGTTTTTTGTTACGATGGAGAGTGAAATAGCAAGGGAGCTAGAATACGATTCCTTTGGCTCAGACAGGTAAATATTGTTTTTATTTTTGGGCATTCACATGTAGTTATTAGATGATATAATGGTCAACAGCATACTTGAAGGAGCTGTTGATGAACATGGCGCATCCAGAAATCGCGTACTTAAATTTACTACAACATATATTAGAGAATGGTGTTAAAAAGGAAGATCGTACAGGGACTGGTACATATAGTGTGTTTGGCTATCAAATGCGATTTGATTTAAGCAAAGGTTTTCCTCTATTAACGACGAAGCGTGTACCATTCAAACTTGTAGCAAGTGAGCTACTTTGGTTTATTAAAGGGGATACAAATATTCGCTATCTACTGCAAAACAACAATCATATTTGGGATGAATGGGCTTTTAAAAAATGGGTTGAGTCTGATGAATATTCAGGTCCCGATATGACAGATTTTGGTCGTCGCTGCTTAGTGGACGATTCATTCAACGCTGATTATCAAAAAGAGTTAGCCTCATTTTGTGAGCGCATATTAACAGATGATGAATTTGCAAATAAATACGGCGAGCTTGGAAATGTTTACGGTAAGCAATGGCGTAATTGGACAACATCAACAGGGGAAAGTATTGATCAATTGCAAGATGTAATTCATCAAATCAAGAACAATCCAGATTCACGACGCATTATTGTCAATGCTTGGAATCCTGAAGACGTTATCAATGCAGGAGCAAAGGGCAGTAAAGCTGCACTACCTCCATGTCACGTAATGTTCCAATTTTATGTTGCAAATGGAAAATTGAGCTGCCAGCTAATGCAAAGAAGCCTCGATACATTACTCGGCTGTCCATTTAACATTGCCTCATATGCATTACTGACACATTTAATTGCACACGAATGCGGTTTAGAAGTAGGCGAATTTATTCACAGCATTGGGGATGCTCATATATATTCAAATCACGTGGAACAAGTAAAGGAACAACTTTCACGCGAGCCTAAGGACCTACCATCCTTAAAAATCAATCCAAATAAAACGTCAATTTTTGACATCGAGCTCGAAGATCTTTCAATTGAAGGCTACGTTCCACACCCAACAATTAAAGCACCAATTGCCGTTTAACCTAAAGCAGCAGCCGTTTTGGCTGCTGTTTTTTTATGGAAACAAACATTGAAGCGGGTGATATATAGATCGGAGCGACGGATAGAAGAGTCGAAGTGACGGAAAGAGTAGCCGAAGGGACTGAAGGAAGATAGAGCGACGGATAGGACCGCCAAAGCGACGGAAAGAAGAGTCAGAGCGACGGAAGAAAGAGCCGAAGTGACGGAAAGAAGTCAGAGCGACGGAAGAAAGAGCCTAAGTGACGGAAAGAACAGGCAGAGCGACGGATGAAAGAGACTAAGTGACGGAAAGAAGGCAGAGCGACGGATGATAGTGCCAAAGCGATGGAAAGAACAGGCAGAGCGACGGATGGTAGTGCCAAAGCGATGGAAAGAACAGGCAGAGCGACGGATGGTAGTGCCACAAAGCGATGGAAAGGAGGCAAAGTGACGGATGGTAGTGTCAAAGCGACGGAAAGAACCGGCAGAGCGACGGAAGAAAGAGCCTAAGTGACGGAAAGAACAGGCAGAGCGACGGATGAAACAGCCAAAGTGACGGAAAGAAGTCAAAATAATGGATAGAGCCATCGAAATCGTGGATAGAATAGCCAAAATGATGGATAGAACCGCCAAAGCGACGGAAAGAAATCAAAATGATGGATAGAATCGCCAAAGCGTGGATAGAGTGTTCAAAATGATGGATAGAGCCATCAAAATCGTGGATAGAATGGCCAAAATGATGGATAGAACCACCAAAGCGACGGAAAGAAGTCAAAATAATGGATAGAACCGTCAAAACGTGGATAGAGCCATCAAAATCGTGGATAGAATGGCCAAAATAATGGATAGAACCACCAAAGCGACGGAAAGAAGTCAAAATAATGGATAGAACCGTCAAAACGTGGATAGAGTGGTCAAAATGATGGATAGAGCCATCAAAATCGTGGATAGAATGGCAAAAATGATGGATAGAATCGCCAAAATCATGGAAAGATCTTCCGAATAGACAGCAAGAACCACCCAACCGACGAATAAAACATCATAAGAGAGAAACCCTTTAATACATATAAAAGAACCAAAACTTTTTAAAAAATATAAAGGACATTTAATTTTTTGAAATTTTTTCCGATATAAGTTTTAATATGGAAGTTAAAATAACAATTTAGAGGTGAGTGGTGTGAGGAGATCATTGGTTTTTCAAATAGATGGAAGAGAGCGTGAGCAGCGTTTAAGGACAAAATTGCTGACGAATACTCCTCATGGAACAGTGGAATCTGAGCTACCACACATCTCTTCAAAATTAACATTGGAGCAAATACAAATAATGATGGAAGTCGTTGAGGAAATTCGCTTGAAACGTTATAAAGAAAGACTGTAATTGTAAGCGCCTTCTAAGCTATAATAGCTGAGGAGGTGTTTTATTATGAACGTGGTATTTGTAGATTCAGTTTTAGGTACAGAGCTTTTGCATATGGTGTCACATGATGTGGCGGGGACATTAGCTGCGGCCCAGGGGGAAAGTGTGACGTTTCCAGTTGGCCATTTTAAGTATGAATTTCATAACTTAGATTTTTATGAGGAAGATGGAGAAATACGACAAGAATTAGTCATTTACGTTAAGAAAGTATAATACTCCGTAATATGAAAAAAATAAATGCAGGTACAATTAAAGCAATTTATTTGCTTTTATTCAATCCTGTAACTATAATAGTTACAACAGGTGGTGATACATATGGTGAACAGTCGGTTTTCGGTAGCGATCCATATTCTTTCGCTTATTGCTACAACATCTGATAAAAGTCAGTTGACGTCTGAGTACATTGCTGGAAGTGTGAATACAAATCCAGTTGTTGTGCGACGTATGATTGGTGTGCTAAAGAAAGCGGGTTTGCTTACCTCGCAATCAGGTATTGCAGGCTATGACCTTTTAGTAGAGCCAAAAGATTTAACGCTTTTAGCTATTTACCATGCGATTGATGGGCCAGAGCAGCTATTTGCGATTCATGATGAGCCAAATCCAGCATGTTCAGTTGGTCAAAAAATCCAACGGACATTGGAAGGTGTTTATATATCTGTTTGGCATGCAATGGAAGAACAATTACAAGCACAAACTTTACAGGATGTGCTAGATCAACTTCGTAAATAAACGAAGTCGATCTTTTGTATCTAACCTGTAACTAAAAAAGTTACAATCAAAACATAGGAGGAATTATAATGATGAAAATCGCAGTAATTGGTGCAACAGGGAAAGCAGGACAAAAGATAGTAGAGGAGGGACTGCAACGTGGTCATGATGTAACTGCGATTGTACGTTCAGCTTCCAAAGTAACAGGAAATATTTCGGTGATTGAAAAGGATGTTTTTGCATTATCTCAAGAAGATGTGAAAGGGTTTGACGTAGTCGTAAATGCGTTTGGTGCTCCTGCTGGTCAGGAAGAATTGCATGTGAAAGCTGGTCGTCATTTAATAGATATATTCAAGGGTATTGATACAAAATTATTTGTTGTCGGTGGAGCAGGTAGTCTGTTTGTAGACCCAGAGAAAAACGTACGCGTAATGGATACACCTGATTTTCCAGAAATGTTTTATGCAACAGCTAAAAATCAAGGTGAAAATCTACACGACTTACAACAATCTACTATTACTTGGACATTTTTAAGTCCATCTGCTTTCTTTGATCCAGAAGGGCCACGTACTGGTAGCTATACTGCTGGGGAAGATCATTTATTAGTGAATGCTTCTGGCGAAAGTTATGTTAGCTATGCAGATTATGCCGTTGCGGTGTTGGATGAAATTGAAAATCCAAAGCATGTAAACAGTCGTTTTACAGTGACTTCTAATAAATAATGATAAACCGAGCGTAAAAAAATGCGCTCGGTTTTTATCTTTGTGCGAAAGCGAAGCGGCTAAAGGTGATGGAATGAATGAAAATAAAGCCTCTGGAAACAATAACGTAAAGCTAAAAATGATTATTTTTCACTTTACAGACAATTGGCTGTTTACAATACGACAGTTATTAGCTACTATCAAGTGTGAGGATTACATAAAAGGAGACGACAATTATGTCCACACAACGTATAGAAAAAGACTTTTTAGGTGAACGCGCCTTACCAAGCAATGCTTATTACGGAATCCAAACGCTTCGTGCAACTGAAAATTTCCCAATTACAGGGTATACAATTCATTCTGCACTTATTAAAGCAATGGGTATTGTTAAAAAAGCAGCTGCTTTGAGTAATATGGAGGTACACCTACTTTCAAAAGAAATCGGAGATGCAATTGTCGAAGCTTCACAAGAAGTTATTGATGGTGAGTGGGATGCTGAATTTATCGTAGACCCAATCCAAGGCGGTGCTGGCACATCGATTAATATGAATGCCAACGAAGTTATTGCTAACCGTGCTTTAGAGATTTTAGGCAAAGAAAAAGGGGACTATCATACAATTAGCCCTAACAGCCATGTAAATATGTCTCAATCAACAAATGATGCTTTCCCAACAGCTATTCATATTGCTGTGTTGAATTTGATAGATGAACTACTTCTTACAATGGAAAACATGCAAGCAGTGTTCCACCAAAAAGCGGAGCAGTTTGCGCATGTAATTAAAATGGGTCGTACGCATTTACAAGACGCTGTACCGATTCGATTAGGGCAAGAATTTGAAGCATATTGCCGTGTGATCACTCGTGATATTGCGCGTATTCGCCAAACTCGCCCAAATTTATATGATGTAAATATGGGAGCAACAGCTGTTGGAACAGGCTTAAATGCATTCCCTGACTATATTCAAGCAGTTGATCTTCACCTTGCTGAAATTTCAGGATTACCGCTTAAAGGCGCTACACATTTAGTAGATGCAACACAAAATACGGATGCTTATACAGAAGTATCAGGCGCATTAAAAATCTGTATGATTAATATGTCGAAAATTGCTAATGACCTTCGTTTAATGGCTTCTGGTCCACGTGCTGGATTAGGGGAAATCATTTTACCAGCGCGTCAACCTGGATCGTCTATTATGCCAGGTAAAGTAAATCCTGTTATGCCAGAGGTACTTAACCAAGTAGCATTCCAAGTAATTGGTAATGACCATACGATTTCTTTAGCATCTGAAGCAGGACAATTAGAATTAAACGTAATGGAGCCTGTACTTGTCTTTAACTTAATTCAATCTATTAGTATTATGAATAACGTGTTCCGAGCATTTACACAAAATTGCTTGAAGGATATTGAAGCAAACGAAGACCGCATGAAAGAATATGTGGAGAAAAGTGTTGGCATATTAACAGCAGTGAACCCACATATTGGCTATGAAGTAGCTGCACGTCTTGCACGCGAAGCAATTCTATCTGGTCGTTCAATTCGTGAGCTTTGCCTTGAAGAGGGTGTACTAACGAAAGAACAATTAGATTTAATCTTAGATCCATATGAGATGACTCATCCAGGTATTGCCGGATCAAGTATTATGAAATTAAAATAATTTATGTTTGAAAGCACTTTGCCTAGCGCAAAGTGCTTTTTTAGTAGTTCAAAACTCAAATGGTCAAAAGAAATCTTTATGAATGTTGTGTGGGTTAATAGTGATGATTACCGTTTCGTTTACATGCCTGTGTGCGAGTGTTTGTTGGCGCTTCGCTTTCGCGCAAAATACATTTGTTGGCCCGACACCCCCTCTAGAAAACGCCCGATCTTTACGGAAATCACCCTAAACGAAGAGTCGAACTTTTATATCACAACTTCGACACAAAAGTTTCGAACAATACGAAAAAATTTCCTGTTTTATAATTCTATTTTCTTACAAAAGTTGGTGTTTTTTTCTATCAATTTTAGGGATTTTAAACTATAATTGTTTATGGAAATAATATTATAGTTAGGGGAAATTTGTATGAGCTTACGACAAAAAAGTATTATTGGCTTTTCTTTTTTAAATGTAATCATGGGTCTTATTTTGATTATAGACCTAGCAAATTTAAAGTCATTAGAGGGGATGTCCACTATATTAACGATATTAGGATTTACAACGACAATATCGTGTATTTTCTATGTAAAATACAAAATTATTAATCCAATTAAACAATTAGCAGTATCCGCTCAAGCTATAGCTGAAGGAAATTTGAACACTTCTCCTATCGAGATAAAATCCAATGATGAGGTTGCGGCGTTAGGTAAAGCGTTTATTGAGATGAAAGAACAATTACATATGATGACACAAAAAATTGCTAGTAGTTCTACCGATTTATCTGCGAGTATAGAGGAGCTATCAGCAAGTACAAATGAAATTGCAGATGCAGTAAACGAAGTAGATTCACAAATGGAGAATACGACTGAGGGTCTTAAAAAAGCAGCACAGTCTGCAAATGAAAGCGCTATAGCAATGCAAGAAACTGCTGATGGCATTGAACGTATTACCGTGGCTACACAAGATGTATTTGATCATGCGAAAGAAGCAAATGACATTGCAGGCAATGGTGCGGAAATTTTACATGTAGCTAAAAATCAAATGGAATTCATTTCAGATTCTACTGAAAAAACAAGTAACTTAATGCAACAATTATCAGGCAAAATGACAGATATAAAATCTATGACAGACATGATTACGGCCATTACAGATCAAACGAATTTACTTGCATTAAATGCAGCGATAGAAGCGGCGCGTGCAGGAGAGCATGGTAAAGGCTTTGCAGTAGTAGCGGAAGAAGTTCGAAAATTAGCGGAGCAATCCAAGCATTCGGCTATTCAAATTGTCGATCTAGTAGTTGGCATTGAAAGCGATACAAAACAAGTAGCAACCTCTGTAGAAGAAGACTTGAAAAACGTTCAGCAGGGCGTTCACGTCATTGATGAGGCTACAAAATCATTTGGTACGATCTCTCAGCATGTTAGCAAAATGACGAATCAGCTAGAGGATATTTCTGCAACAGCTGAAGAGCTTTCAAGTAGTGCGAATGAAGTTACAAAATTAGTTTCGACAATCGCAAATGGAATGGATAGTTTGACTAATTCCACAGAAGTTATTTTACACTCCGTTGATGAACAAAGTGCCTCGATGCAAGCAATCAACACAGTAGTGTCACAAGACCTATGTGTACAAGCAGAAGATTTACAAAAGCTTACACAGAGATTTAGTAACTAAAGAAAAAAAGCTATTTTGCAGGGATAGATTATCTGCGAAATAGCCTTTTTTATTTAACCAACGTTGTTTTCAATTTCTTCCGAATCAACTATTAAATAAGTCAAAAAAATCAGTCTTTATCGTCAAAAATACTATGCTAATCATAAACATCATTTCTGCAATAATAGCAACAGCATCTTTTTTATTTTCCGCGTACTTCCATTCCGTAAATGCTCGTAACATTTCAGAGGTTACTAAAAAGACAATTATGATAAACCATATCTCAAAATACCAAGCAATTCCAACACTATCATTGTTAAATTGATAATTCGAATAAATTATTACTAGACTCAAATATATGATTCGTATTGATAAATCTAGCTTTTTATGTCTTTCGTTAACGTAATAAAAATAAAACCATTTCTTTCTCTCGACACCTAGCAACTTTCTAATGACAAATCCAAAAATACTAATAATTAAAAGTAGTACAAATAGAAAAAGTATTAATGTTCCTAGTTCGAAATTATTATTATACATTTCGTTCACCTCTTAAGCCTGCTTTTTATTTCTATAAGAAAAAGATGATAGCTAATCTTGTTATACAGGCATGTGTGGAACGATAGCATTACAAATGTTGCTTATTAGATCCAGATTTTTTAAACGTTCTTCTTGCCTGGATAATTAATGAAATTCCTATAATACATAGACTGCCTGATAAAAAATGAAGGGTAATATTCCATCCTTCACTTAGTTTTTGAAAATATTTAATATATAAAGACACACCATATATACACATTAAGACACCCCAAATACATCTAAGCATCTTCTATGATCTCCATCCCGTCCTATTATAAAATAACTGAAAATTGTATCTGTATACAGAGTGTAGCACAGTAAAAAATTATTTGGTAGTTAATTGGATAATAGGAAACAAATGGACTTGCTCATTATAAAATATTTTGAGGATAATTTGATTTTATTGGTATAATTTTGAAAGAAAGGGTGGGGAATTTATATGGGGATGAAGTTTAATAGTTTTCTTAGAGAAGAATTGTCAGTCATTGATATTCAGGTAGCTATGGAACGTGGTGAAATCACATCAAAAGAATTAACTATGTATTATTTACACAGAATTGCTAAGTATGATCAAGATGGACAGAGGATTAATTCCATGCTTGAAATTAATCCTGAAGCGATATTTATTGCTGAAGCATTAGATGAAGAAAGACAAGTAAAAGGGGCTAGAGGGCCTCTACACGGAATTCCAGTTGTTTTAAAAGACAATATCGAAACGAAAGATTTTATGCATACTAGTGCAGGCGTAATAGCATTAGAAAACTATGTAGCTGAGCAGGATGCATTTTTAGTAAAAAAACTCCGTGAAGCGGGGGCTGTTATTTTAGGGAAAGCAAATATGACTGAATTAGCGAACGGTATGTCGAGTACAATGTGGGCAGGTTATAGTTCTCGAGGTGGACAAACACTTAATCCTTATGGAGATCCAAAACTTTATGTAGGAGGATCCAGTTCGGGGTCGGCAGTAGCAGTGGCATCGAATTTTGCTGTTTTATCAATTGGAACTGAAACAGACGCTTCGATTTTAAGTCCAGCTATTCAAAATTCAGTAGTCGGCATTAAACCGACTGTAGGGTTAATTAGCCGTAGAGGTCTCATCCCTTTTACATACAGTCAAGACACAGCGGGGCCAATGGCGAGAACGGTTACAGATGCAGCTATCTTATTGGGCGCATTAACAGGAGTAGATAAAGATGACGTAGCTACATATAAAAGTGAAAGAAGGATCCACCAAGACTACTCAATCTTTTTAGATGCTACAGGATTAAAGGGTGCTAGAATCGGTGTTTATACGAATGCCTCTAAAACTTTTTATGAGTCAGAGGAATATGACGAAACCCTTTTTAATAACGTAATTCAGGTTTTAAGAGAGCAAGGAGCCGTTATTATAGAAGACATCGAAATTCCTTCTTTTCATAGAGACTGGAAATGGGGAGTACCGCAATATGAATTAAAGCATAGTTTAAATAATTTCCTTGTAAATCTACCTTCTCACATGCCTGTACATTCTCTGGCTGATTTAATCCAATTTAATAAATGTTCACAAGAAAAAACGTTGAAATATGGGCAGGACAAATTGGAATTGAGAGATAATTTACCGAACACGTTAAGAGATCCTGACTATCTAAATGCAAAACTAGAGGACTTGTATTTTTCTCAAGAACAAGGAATTGATTATACATTAAAAAAATATAACTTAGATGCGATAATGTTTCCATCATATATAGGCTCGACAATTAGCGCGAAAGCCGGATATCCGTCTATTGCCGTCCCTGCAGGCTATATGAAAAATGGCAGACCGTTTGGCGTAACTTTCGCAGGCACTGCATTTAGTGAGGATGTATTAATAAAACTTGCATTTTCATATGAACAAGCAAGTAAATTACGAAAAGCGCCGGAGTTGTATTAAGATTCTCTGGGCACATATGAAACTGTCCATACCACTGTTTAAATATGGGAAGGTGAAAGGGAGCTCAGGAACTAAGTTCAAAAGAAATGAAGAGAGTTACCTAGAAACTATAAATAATAATTTTATATAACGTATTATGGAAAAGACCGGAAGAAAAGAACAAGAAACTGGGATATATTGACTATGGAAATGCGCTCATTTACAATTAATTTTAATAATCAATAAGGAATGTAGAATTTACTAGATTCCTTTTACAACTGAATAGCGTGGAGTAATAGGTGTAAATTGCGTGCAATTTACTTAAAAGGGAAGTCGGTGCAAATCCGACACTGTCCCGCAACTGTAAATGTGAGCGACTTTTCATATACCACTGTTTAACGACGGGAAGGCGAAAAGTAGTGATGACCATGAGTGAGGATACCTGCCTATTATGAGTACACACCATAACCCTACGAGTAATCAACTAAGTTACTGATTGTGTAAGTCAGATTTACCAACGGTTTGAATCACTTATAGGAATATGTAGTAGTAGATTCCACTTTAGGAGGAATCGCTATGACATTAGTTAAATTTGCTGTACAAGATTTTATGGATGAAAGAGAATTGATGAATGTTAGTAAACACACTATCACCAATTACAGAAGTTTCTTTAAGGGATGGTTAGAATGGTTGAGGGAGAATAACATTCAAGATATAGAAGAGGTCTCTACGAATACACTACGATTATATTTATCATATTGTAAAAATGAACTAGGTAATGGTCAAATACAATCAATAACAAAATTAAACATCTAAGAGCATTCTTTAATCATCTTATGGAAAATGAATTTATAGAACACAATCCATGTTCAAAACTAAAGACAGACAGATGAACGTATAGAAGTTTTTAATGATTTCCATATTCGTATGATGCTCCGATACTTGAGACGTATAAAACGTAAAGACCATGAATTTACAAGTGTGCGCAACACCTGTGCCATCAAAATTTTGCTTGGAACAGGTATACGCTTGGGAGAAATGCAGGGGCTTCGATGGTCTGATATAAACGATACTTACCTCACAGTGTTTGGTAAAAATCGTAAACAGGAGACAGTCCCTATGTCTAAAAAAGTATATGAAGAACTAATGGATTGGAAGAAGTACCAAGAGAAATATTTCAATTCTAATATAGAGTATATATTCGTAGACCGTTCTGGAGTCCAATTGTCATATGAAGCATGCAAAGGTATCTTCAAGGGATTACAGAGTGCGCTAGGATTTAAAGACGTGAGATTATCAGCACACACATTTAGACATACATTTGCACAGCGTTATCTTCTTGCGGGAGGCGACCCATTTTCTCTTCAACGCATTTTGCGTCATACTAATATCAGCATGACCGAAAAGTATACCTCAATGTGGGGAATGGCTTTACAGGAACAAAACGAGAAATACAATCCATTGAATAACATAGATATATAGAAGGGGGTAGCATAGCGCTACCTCCTTTTTTGTGTCTAAATTTAATGTTTAAAAATTGTGGTAGAAATTCCATACATTATATAAAGGTTGCGCCCTCTGGTAGTAGATGATTAAAAAATAAGTTGTCAAAACAGGTCAACTATTGGCTCCCGAGCGCTTACATAGTGGGGGTATTTTTTCAGAGTCAACTCAAATTTGTTAATCGGTCGTCCACAAACGTTATAGAAATATCAATTCAGTGCATGAGTTCTTGTGCCATGGAATCCCCTCGTGCATTGATAGGTGTTCTATTATTAGTCATAAAATTTCTCCCTTACGCAATTTTCACCTCCTAGTTTAGTTGCGTAGTCGGCTGTGAAGTCGATAAGGCACATTTTCGTGGTTGTTAGTGTGTCTTTAGGTTTCACATCTATCTTATGATTGGTTGTCATATTATAGTTTCCTCTTTTTGGGGTCGGTGCTTGTCACACTGACTCCTTTTTCTTATACATAATGATTCAAAAAATATATACATACCACTAACAAATATATGAAATGGAGTGTTTATTAATGGCTGAAATTACAAGTTATGCTTACGGAAAATTACGTGAGTATATGGGGGACAATTTCAAAGCAGTAGCAGTTTTTGACGGTACTACAGAAGTGAAACGCTATACAAACGTAGATATTACTATTGCAGATGGCAAAGTAAAATATAAAGTTTTAGCAGATAATACAGACGGTTCATTGACTGGTAAGAAGGTTAATAAGTTCCGTATTTATGGGAATGGTTTTAATTATCTTTTTTAAAAAAATATAAGTTATACTAAAAAGTTAACCTTTATATAATAAATATTATTAATAAACGTTAACATTTAAATTAGTATTGTCTATACAAAACAAAAAACACGCAAACCATGATAGGTAGCGTGTTTGATATGTATGATGTGCAATTAACTAATAAACCGATTTTTCGAATTTAACTGAATCAGCATTTTCAACTGAATCATAATCCTTTACGTATCTATACGTATCCCCACTTTTTATTCCATCTTCTGGAATGAAAACTAATTCTTCCCATAATACTTCTTCATTTTTATCGAGAATTGTGACTTCTATATATCCATGAATAGTTCTGTCATTAAAATTTGTAATTTCAACAGCAAATGTATCAAAAGAAGTATCCCTTTTAAATTCAACCTTCACTTTATTCAGAAATCTTTCCCTTTCTTGCTCTAATTTTTTTTCATTTTCATCTGCAATGCCCTTATCAAATTGATATTCTTGATATTTATCATATAAATACAGTGCCGTAAATACCGAAAATACTATGGTTAGGGATAAAATAACATATTTCTTAAGATTATCTTTCACACAAAACAACTCCTAATTAATAGAAAGCAATGTTTATATAATAACTCATATCTCGAACAATGAACATAAAAAATCTAAATAGACTTCACTCACTATAATTTGCTTAGAACTAATATTTCTAGCATTATTAATTATGTATTTTCACAAATATACTCCAAACCCTTGATACGACTGAATTTATTATATAGATTGCTTTCCAACTCTTTTTACTGATGTTCCGAAAGGTGCTAAGTTCTTCCGTATTCATACAGCGCCATTCAAGACAAGAGCAGAAGCAAACACACGCTTACAATTATTATTGTCACAGAAATACCTCGGATATGGTGAGGTGTTCGGTAATGAGAAGGATGGTTACCGTATTCAGTCGGGACATTACACTTCACAAGTTCAATGTGAATTTGCATGTAAACTACTTATTGAGGAAGGGCGTTCCGCATTTTGTTCTATCATTGGTAGAATGCAATAGCCGTACCCAAAACAGGTACGCAGATTCACACCCGCGTTAATTTTTGCCTTACAGTTTGTCCAAATGATAACCTTGCAAATTGACCTCACCGACCAATTATGGAGGTCAGGTTTGGGAAAATTAGAATAATTAATAGGGTTATCTCATTAATTTGGGATAGCCCTTTTTTGTCTTTTGACAAATACTAGAATACATATTACAATTTAAACCAGAAATACAAAAGGAATATCTACTCTACATGTATTAGTGTGTTAAATTACAATTTAATATTAATAAATAATAGGTGCGTTTATCTCTTGATAACGCTTAAAAGGGAAGTCGGTGCAAATCCGACACTGTCCCGCAACTGTAAATGTGAGCGACTTTTCATATACCACTGTTTAACGACGGGAAGGTGAAAAGTAGTGATGACCATGAGTCAGGATACCTGCCTATTATGAGTACACACCATAACCCTACGAGGAATAGGAGGTGGCATATTGACAAAACAGAATGCTCTGTTCGTCACCGTACGTCAAACGCCCAAAAAGAAGGTAATCGCTTTCAAGGCAATTCTTTTATGCTTGGGTATCATTTGACATTATGTGATGAATGAAAAAGATAGAATGAAGGATTTCCTCTAGTTGTAGGAAATCCTTTTTTTATGTAAAAGAAGACTTCCGTTTTGAAAAATATGTACGAAAAGAGGATGCAATGATGACGAATATTCATGTAAGTACAGCACAGGATTCGCAATATGTAGAAATGAAAATTTGTAAGCAGCCACGCACTGAAATTGCCAAGAAAGCTACAACAAGAATGGTTGTAGAATCCCTTGTCGATCAATTAATAGCTAGCAATCTTATTAGTAATGAACGATTGTTTGATCAAATTTTATATAACAAAGATATTATTTGGATTCAAAATGAAAGTTTTCATGGCCACCTTTTTGCAAAAGCAATTATTACAGATCAACTTAAAACAAAAACAAATGATTTTATGATGTATATGCCGACAAATCCAATTGTGTACGATGTTAATGGTGAACATTTTCATTTAATTACACGTATCGATTCGACGCGTGCAAAACCAAATCTAGAGCGACTTTCCCAAGCCCCTAAGCCAATACTAAGTGCCGCTCGGGTCAATGATTTATTGTGCTCGATAGTGATGCGCTTTTATGAAGTATATGTAGAGGATTTATCACGAGTAGTTTATAAAAATAAACAACTAATCAATTTTATAGAGCGAGAGTATCATCAATTTCTAAAAGCTGTGAAGGAACTAAATGATAATCATTTAAACTGGCACCCACGTGGAAAAGGTCATGAACTATTGCTTGAACTGATTGATAATTTACAACTTTTGAAAAGTCGACCTGGCAAAGTTTTAATGGATTTCTCACAATCCTATAGCTACGTTGTGGTGGAATCTTCATATCTTATTAATAAACAGGGACAGAAAACGATACAAGCTTAGTAAATTAAAAATGTGCGGGATGAATTTCAATACCCCGAGGTGAAGGTATATGCCTGGCAAGGTAGTAGAATGGAGTTGTCAGTATAGGGTAGATACCCGGGCGAAGCAAGAATACCCGCGGAAGGAAGGTAAATACCCGCGAAAGAAAGGCAAATACCCGCAGAAGGAAGGGGAATACCCGCGGAAGAAAGGCAAATACCCGCAGAAGGAAGGGGAATACCCGCGGAAGAAAGGCAAATACCCGCGGAAGGAAGGTAAATACCCGCGCGAAGCAAGATTACTCACAAAAGTATAGTAACTCTTCATGAAACATAAGAAAACAGGACATTGATCTAACAAATCATGTCCTGTTTTTATGAATTTAGTCAATACAATGCATTGCTGCTTGTGCTTCGTGCCATGGAACGGAGTAGCCCTTGCCTTTTGCGCAAAAAATACTAGAGGATGTATAGTCGGGATCGGCGTTCTTATCGTAGCTTATTTGCGCAATAATTTCTTCTGTATTGTGACATGTATCGTAGCCATCAAATTGTAGGGAAAGTACGCCTTTCCCATTGGTGTAGGCGGCAAAGGTTGTACTGTAGCTCATAAATGTTGAGACAGGGGCCCGGCCGGTTACAATCGCGTCATGTTCAGTTATGATTGGTGCGTCAAATGTACCAGCAGCTTGCTGAATGTCCGTCATCATGCGGCCGATGAAATCACTAGGAGCTTTAAGTTTAAAGCGGTAGTACGGCTCTAGTAATATATTTTCTGCTTGTTCGAGCCCTTGCCGTAATGCACGGAATGTTGCTTCACGGAAATCGCCACCTTCAGTATGTTTATTATGTGCGCGTCCTGTTAAGAGCGTGAAGCGAATATCTGTAACGGGAAAACTGGTTAACAGCCCATGATGATCGCGCTCGAATAAATGTTTTTCAATGAGTCGTTGATGTCCAACTGATAAATCATCGGCGTGGCATGCATTGACAAATGTATTGCCGGTGCCGCGTGTATTTGGCTCCATCAATAAATGGACTTCTGCGTAATGCTTTAATGGCTCGAAATGACCGTAACCTGTTACCGTTGTGGTAATCGTTTCCATATACAAAATCTGTGGTTCGCTAAATGAAATGTCTAGCGAGAACCGTTCATGAAGCACTTCGATAAGAACCTCGAGTTGGATGACACCCATAATATGAACATGAATTTCTTGGAATTTTTCATGCCATAGCACACGTAATGAAGGTTCTTCTGCTTCAAGAATACGGAAAGTTTTTAACACGTCCTTTATATGCTGAGTGCCTTCATAATGTACTTTTGCCTGTAAAGTCGGTACTAACTCAAAGGGCTGAGAATTATTCGAAGAACCAATAATATCGCCGATGTTTGCTTGACTAATCCCTTTTACTGCGAAAATCTCCCCAGCCTCTATCTTTTGAGTAGTTTCATACCGGTTGCCATTGTATAGTCGAATCTCCGTCACTTTTTCAGTCACGTCTCCAAATGAAAGTTCATCACGGACATGTAACGTTCCTTGCAAAGATTTGATAAAAGTTAAGCGTTGATGTCCATCATGACGAATTTTAAACACCTCACCTTGAAACGGAGCGTTGTTATTAAATTGTGTCTCTGTAAGGAGGGGGAGCTGTGTTAGGAATTCCTTTATTCCACTATCTTTTAAGGCAGACCCAGTAAAACATAGAAAGGCCTTTTCCTGTTTAATCATCCGAGATAAATGAGTAAGGCAGCTAGAGCTATCCAATGTTTCATTGAGAAAAGCATCGAGAAGTTGTTCATCACGTTCAGCAAGCCGCTCCATTATGTCGTTTGAAACATAGTCGGAACGGAGCGGTTCGTCTACGAATAAAACATCTGCAGAGCAATCCTTTTGAAGCGCAGCCATTACAGCTTCAACATCTGCTCCTTCACGATCAATTTTGTTAATAAAAAAGAAGGTTGGAACATGATATTGGCGTAAAAGTTGCCACACTGTTTCAGTATGACCTTGTATTCCTTCGACAGCACTAACAATAATAATGGCATAATCCATAACCCGAATGGCACGCTCCATCTCTGGAGAGAAATCGACGTGCCCTGGTGTATCGATCAACGTATATGTATCATCCCCAAACGTCATGCGGCCTTGCTCCGCAAAAATCGTAATGCCTCGCTGACGCTCCAACTCATGATTATCTAGAAATGTGTCCTGGTGATCCACTCGTCCACGAGCTTGAATACTGTTTGTATGAAATAGTAACTGCTCAGAAAATGTTGTTTTACCGGCATCCACGTGAGCAAGTACTCCAATTGTTACATGCATAAAAAGATCCTCGTTTCTATTCATTCATTTAACAACATTGTAACAGAATTGGTATAAAAAATATTTCATATAGTGTTTATGTCGCAATAGTGTTAATATATGTATGATTGCGAATCTACTAGTCAATCAATATATACAACAAAATAAAAACGACGTATTGGTGTAAATGACCTTTGTTATTTGCTTAAAAGGGAAATCGGTGTAAATCCGATGCTGTCCCGCAACTGTAAATGGGGAGTCTATACAAGATGCCACTGTAGCCACGCTATGGGAAGGCGTATAGATGATGAACCTAAGCCAGGATACCTGCCAATATGTATGTATTACTGAATCCACGAGGATGGGGATAGTGAATAGGTTGAAAAACCTTTCTTTTGCTATGCTAACCTCTTGGAAACAAGGGGGTTTTTTTATGCCCTTTTCTAGAATCGCTATCTGGTAGCATAGGAGTCTAAACGATTTCTTTCTATATATTTAACATCAAAGGAGAAGAGGATATGAAGAAATGGAATAGCTTATGGCTAGTCTTTGCGATCGCATTGGTAGCTATATTGGGTGCATGTAGTGAAAAGGACAAACTAGAATCTGCTACACAAAGTGAGAAGGTAGAGCCTTCACAAGCTGAAAAGTCAGACATAACGATTGAAAATAATGGAACAACTCAAGTATATAAGGAAGCCCCAAAAAAAGCGATTAGCTTAAATCAGCACGTGACAGAAATTATGTTAGCTTTAGAGCTAGAAGATTCAATGGTAGGGACGGCGTACTTAGATGACAAAATTTATGAGCCCCTACAAGCGGCCTATGATAAAGTGCCTGTGTTAGCAAAACAGTATCCTACAAAGGAGCAGGTTATTGATGCAGAAGCAGATTTTTTATTAGGTGGTTGGAAAAGCGCCTTTGGAGAGAAAGGTGTTGGAACACAAAAAGAGCTTGAAACATTAGGCATTCACACTTATTTACATACAGCCTCAATCATGACGAAACCAACTTTAGACGATATTTTCACAGATATTCGAAATATCGCAAAAATTTTCCGTGTTGAAGATCGTGGAGAAGCACTAATTGAAAAAATGACAAAGGATGTAGAGGATGTCCGTGCAAAACTACCGCAAAATGGAGAAGAACTGCCTGTTTTAGTGTTTGATAGTGGTGATAAAGAGATCTTCACTGCAGGACAAAACATTATGAATGAACTTGTTACGATGGCCGGCGGTAAAAATATTTTTGGTGATGTGGAATCGGGTTGGACTACGGTGTCCAAAGAAGAAACAGTAGAACGTAATCCAGCGGTCGTAGTTGTCATAGATTACGGAGAAACAACAGCGGAAGCAAAAATAAACTTCTTAAAAAATGATCCAGCCTTGAAGGAAATGGAAGCAGTCAAAAACGAACGCTTTGTGATTCTACCACTTTCTGCTGCATCTGAAGGGGTACGTGCTGCAGAAGCCATTCAAATTTTGGCGAAAGGCTTCTATCCTGAGAGTTTTTAAGTATCCAATAAATGGGGGGCTAGCAATTGGCTAGCTCCTTTTTCATAAGGAGAAGTATTTATGAATGCATTCCGTTCGAATATACCGGACAAAACCTTCGAAAACTTAAACAATAATGGGGATTTTACTCGCCTTGCCGTAAGCCCAGGCATTATTAATAAACATTATACCCCTGCACAATTCCAAACAATAGCAAAGGTTGTAGGGGAAAAGGGTGCCATAAAATACTCTGCCTCTTACAGCATATTATTATCTATCCCAACAGTAGAAATTGAAAAGACGATTGAGGAGCTAGAAGACGCTGGCCTTTATGTGGCAAAGCAAGGTCCGATTGTAGCGATGAAAGCGTGTGATTTTTGTGATGGTGACAAAATGGAGGCAGCACCAATTACAGAAAAGCTATATCATTCATTAAAAGGAATCACTGTCCCTACAAGATTACGTGTAAACGTCAATGGCTGTGCCTCTGCTTGTTATAATGCGGTGTATGATGATATTGGGCTTGTTTATCAAAAGGATAGCTTTGATGTCTATTTAGGAGCAGTGCCGATGGGAGCGAATGCAAAAGCCGGGACACTCTTTGCGAAAAAGGTAGGGGTAGAGCTTATTGAAGGCTTTTTAAAGCAAATCATTGAGCTCTATCAGAAACATGCTCGTCCGAATGAACCCTTTTATAAATTTTATCGCAGAACAAATTCTGCTGATTATTGGAAAGATTTAAACTGACTCATTATCATAATGTGGGTTCGACTTACGTACTGATTGGGTGCTTTACTAGGTGCGTCTGATAAGCCGCTATATGTGAGGATAAGAAGCAAGAAGTGGATTTCATTGGCATATCAATTTACCTTAAAAAGAGGCAAGGACTTACGAAATAAATTATTTTAAATCATAAAAGCGCAAGAAATCATCATTTAAAAAATTGATTTCTTGCGTTTTTTAGTTTTGGCTAATATTGTCCCATCTTCTCGATTTACAAAAATTTTTGTTAAGTTGTTTGGATTTAGAGAGATAGTGTTATGTGTTCTACATAGCATTAGATAACTTTATCATTTCAGACCATGTATTGCAGAAGGACCGTTTAGGAAAAAATCATAACAAGGCTTGTATGTTTCGTTTTCTGATTTTTCAGAAATAATAATGACGATTTAACTATGTCATGATATGGTTGTTGAGAAAACGTTATGTGATTCTGTCTTCTTCATTATTTGATCTCCTAAGGTGATTTATTTCCCCTGGTGTATTCAAGGGAATTGAGTACTCTTTGTCGAATTATCTTATTTAGAAAAGTATAATATTTATGGAGTTAATTGTGATTTTGATTATTTGAAGTTTAAAACGTGATAGGAATGATTAGAATAGTGGCTTTCTAAAGATGAGATTTGCAATATTAAAATTTAGTAAACTGTAAAAGAGAAATTACTTAAGAATGAGGATAAAACTTTGTTTTCGTGTATATTCCAAATAACCTAATTAAGCATATTTCTTTCTATAGACAAAAATAATTTTTGGGGAAGTGTTTGCCACATGGATTCAAAGCAAAAGGAAACACCAGAAGAAAAAAGAGAACGTATAAGACAAAGTGAATTAAAAAATAATCCTACTGGTTCTCTAAACGATGGAGTAAATAGAGGAATTGGTGGGAATTTAGCTGGTATGGGTTGGAAAGATACATTGCTATTGATAGTAGTATTATTTATAGGATATCTAGTATACAAATTTATTTTCAGTTAAAAATAAAAATTATCAGAAAATTCATCCTTTTTCGACAAAAGTGTGTTAATAATATAGAAAATCAAAGAAAGGATGATAATAATATGTTCAAAAAAATCTTTACTACTATTTTTGTACTGTCTCTTTTCGGATTTTTGTCAATAGGTACTAGTTATGCAAGAGATGATTTATCAAACACTAAGTTATTAGATGATGCTCAAGTTAAAGTTAGTATTACTAACGATGAAACGGGAGAAACTAAATTTTTAGATCCAATCATTTTAGAAAATAAGCAGCAGGTTAAATTTTTGGAATATGACGATGAGTCAGTAGTTTTCGGTTATGATGTTTTTATTCCTATAGAAAATCAAAACTCTCTAAATATTACTCCTTTTGATGTTGGTGGGGTATAACAACTGAATCTGGAATCACTGCTAGATTATACGGCGAATATAGTTTAAGATCAAATAACACAGAGATTAAATTAAAAAAAGTATATGGTGGTTGGACTACAAGTCACCAAATGTATGTATTATCAAATAGAACAGTTAACGCTCATTCTGGTTCTGCACTCGGTACTAGCCTTCCTACAAAAAATCCAAAGTCAAATAGTTTTAATTATATTACTGGATTTGGATGGAATATGTTTGGGGGCGGAGATGGTAGTCCAAGAGCATGGTCTTCAGTAAAAGTTTCAATAACTGGAATGACCTCCACATCAACTGTTAAATTGGACGTCATATTCCCTAATAAATAAAAAGATTTTTTGAGTATAGAATTCAAAAAGTTAGAATAACCAGAATGTAGATGCAAAACTAGTGGGTATCCAAAGAAAAAAGAAATCGATGTTCATTCGATTTCTTTTTTTCTTGGATTCATTGATTATTTTATTTTCTATATCCTATTTCTTTGTTAATGGCCGTGTACCTGTTTTTCTTCTAAAAACATTGTTGGCATTATGTGATATCAATTTCTTGAAGTTATATTTCTAAAACTAGCGATAAAACAACTTGATTACATTATATAAACATAAAGGCTCTTCTTTCTAATTGGTTATTTTGCAGTAACACAAACTTTATCAGAAGGTGTCCTTTCTTTTTAATCAAAATTTATATATTTAAATTCAAATCCTATAAAACCTTATTATTTGTATAATTATTGAGGTCATATACCAGAACTTCTGATTTACAAACTCTCAAATATAAATATTAAAAGTAATTCGCAATTCACCCGTTCTAATTCTTTCAACTATAAAATTATCTTTAGAATAAAAAAACAATTTCTCCGAAAAGGAGGAATAATACTTAGTGTATCGAAATATTGTACTAAGTAACCAAATTTTCACACAAAGGGGATAAGGAAATTATGACATTGAAACAAGGGATAAAACCAGAAGATCTATATGAATTAAAATCAGTGGCGGATCCACAAGTATCACCTGATGGAACAGAAGTGGTGTATGTACAGACTCATATTGATGAGAAGAAAAAGGACTATGTGTCTAATTTATTTTACATAAATTTGGATGATAAAAAAACGCAACAATGGACATTTGGGGAAGATAAAACGCATTCACCTGTTTGGTCTCCGGATGGCAGTAAAATCGCGTTTGTGTCATCGAGAAATGGCAAACCACAAATTTTTGTTCTTTCAAAAACAGGCGGGGAAGCGAAACAAGTTACGAATTGTAAAAACGGTGCGACATCGCCTACTTGGTCTCCTTGTGGAGAGAAAATTGCCTTCTCTGTACAGCTTGGTAAAGATGAAAACATTGATGATAAAGTTGAGAACAATCAAAAGGAAGACAAAGAGCTAAAACCACTTGTAATAGATAAGATGAAACATAAATCAGATGGAGCTGGATTTATGGATATGGAGCAATTTTATCAAATTGCGATCGTTCATCTTGCATCAGGAGAATTAGAGCTACTGACGGAAGGGAAACATAATTTACAGCTTGGTACATGGTCTCCGGATGGAAAATATCTTTCGTACATTGCGGACTTAACAGAGGATCTAGACTTTTCATTCATAAGTGATATTTATTTATTGGATTTAGAAACGAAACATGGTCGCAAGCTAACAGATGGGTCAGGGGTGTTTTACCAAACTTCATGGTCTCCGAACAGCCGCTTCATAGCTTATGTTGGAAACGAAAGAGAATTTGAAAATGCAACACAACCAAAGCTATGGATTTATGATTTGGACAATGATAATCAGACATGTGTTACGAGTGAATTTGACGCGCCTGTCGGTGATTTTGCTATCGGTGATTTCCTTCAAGGTGTTGTTCCTCCACGCCTTCAATGGTTAGAGGATAATAAAAGCTTTTACTTCCAATTGACAGATCACGGAAATACAACAATTTATTTTGGCAATCTATCGGGAGAATTGTATCCAGCTATTCATGATGATCAATATGTATATGGTTTTTCGCTTGATGCTAAAAATGATAGAGCGGTAGTCGCAATCAGTACGACTACAAACCCTGGGGATCTATTTTACGTAAATTTAAATACCGGTGAAAAGGAACAGCTTACTACAGTTAATGAAGAATTTTTAAAGACACGAGCATTATCTGTTCCAGAAGCAATTGAATTTGAAGGGGCAGATGGCTGGAAAGTAAACGGCTGGATGATGAAGCCTATTGGATGTGAAGAAGGGGAGAAATATCCACTTATTCTTGAAATCCATGGTGGTCCGCACGCAATGTATGCTAACTCTTATTTTAACGAATTCCAAATCCTTGCTGCAAAAGGCTTTGCGGTTCTATATACGAATCCTCGAGGAAGTCATGGTTATGGTCAAAAATTTGTGGATGCAGTACGTGGTGATTATGGCGGCAATGATTATAATGATCTAATGGCTGCTGTTGATTATGCATTGGAGCAATATGATTTTATTGACCAAAAGCGTCTCGGCGTTACAGGTGGAAGCTATGGGGGCTTCATGACAAACTGGATTGTTGGACAGACAAATCGATTTAAAGCAGCTGTTACGCAACGTAGCATTTCTAACTGGATTAGCTTTTACGGCGTAAGTGATATCGGCTATTACTTCAATGACTGGCAGATTCAAGCGGGACTAGACGATATAGAGAAGCTATGGCAACATTCCCCACTTAAGTATGTGGACAATGTGGAGACGCCATTGTTAATTTTACACAGTGAAAAAGACTATCGCTGTCCGATTGAACAAGCAGAGCAATTGTTTATCGCCTTAAAACATCGTAAAAAAGAAACGAAACTTGTACGCTTCCCTGAAGCCAATCACGAACTTTCAAGGAGCGGAAAACCAACGTTACGAATTAATCGACTAGAATATATTAGAGATTGGTTTGTAGACTATCTATAAGAAAAATATTGGTGGCTTAAGAAGTGGAAATACTTCTTAAGCCACCTTTTTATAGGGAGGGAAAAACCTTTTTTATCTTGAGGAAGGAAATAGATGATTGAAATACTTTTTAGCTATTCATTAATTATTCCGTAATACACCAAATCCTCATATTTTCCGTCTTTAATGATGTGGTCCTTTAAAATTCCTTCTTGTTTCATGCCGATCTTGTCCATTACTTTTCCAGAAGCGGGGTTCGTTGAAAAATATCGAGCAAATACTTTATGCAATTTCTTTTCTTCAAAAGCGAATTGAAGAATCGACTGCGCCGCCTCCGTGGCATAGCCTTTTCCCCAATGCTCCTCGCCAATCCAATAGGCGATTTCACCTTGCTTAAAACGTTTATTATTCGATAATGCAATGGCTCCATATAATTCGCCGGTTTTCTTATCTGTAACTGCAAACTCGTACGAAATATCCTTCGTAAAATTATCGTAATGATGTTCCATCCATGATAATGCATCATCTAAACTATATGGATAAGGTAGGTACATCGTGCTTTTGTATATATTATAGTTATTGCAAAGCTTTGCAACCGTTTTTGCATCAGTTGTTTCAAATAATCTAAGAACGAGTCTTTCTGTAGTAATCATTAATTTTTCATGAACATATCCCATTTAATCATCTCCGTTTATCGATATTTGGTGTTATTTAAGAACCCAAAATTTTAGCAAGGAATAAGAAAAATAAATAGAAACCGAAAGAGGAAACACATAAGCAAATAACAAAGATGGACATTAAGTTGTCAAATAAACTATTTGTTTTATAATTTTTTAAAATAAATAATCCGAAACCGATTCCTAATAGAAATATTAATGGCCAAAAATATGAAATGATATTAAGTGCTAAAACATTAGATGTTGAATTAATAAAATAAGTTGTACAAATTAATCCAAAAGTAACTGAAGTCATTGTCATAATGAATGATTTCATTTTTAAAAATTCCAGTCTAAATCACTCCTTTTTAAGTTTCCTTCCTTTATTTTCCGTCTTGTACTATTTGATATATGCCCCAGGAAAGCACCCAGTTGGAACAAAAATTAACCCCATTATTTAACGATATATCAATAATTTGTAAATGATATTTTATAACATTCTGAGAATTCTAGCAATGTAGCAAGAGGGTTTATCTATATTTTTCTGCCAAACAAAAAGACAGAATCATTTGGGAGTGATTCTGTCTAATTTCATTTAGTTAAGTTTTTGAATGAAAACAACTTTTAAGTAATTGAATTCTGGATATTCACGTGTGGCACGGAAATCCTTTGGTAAGCTAAATTCTTCAACAATTTTATAGGCTGTTTTAGTTTCTTTAAATGCTTGGTCAATAAAGCTCTTGAATTTTTTCATCCCGAAGCTTGCATTGTTCGTTGAGGCAACGATGATACCGTTTTTCTCCGTAATAGCGATTGTATCTACTAGTAATTTAGGGTAGTCTTTCGCAGTTGAGAACGTTCTTTCCTTCGTACGTGCAAAGCTTGGTGGATCTAAAACTACAAGGTCAAATTTTAAATTGTGGCGCTGAGCATATTTAAAATAGTTAAAGACATCCATTACTTTAATGTCCTGTGATTCGTAGTCAATACTATTAACGCTAAATTGCTCAATTGTTTTGGCTAAACTACGCTTTGCAACATCTACACTTGTTGTTTTTACTGCTCCTCCAAGTGCCGCTGCGACAGAAAATGCCCCCGTATAGGAGAACGTATTTAGCATATTTTTACCTTCCGCATAACGTTCACGAATGGCAAGTCTCACTTCACGTTGATCGAGGAAAATACCTGTCATGGCGCCATCGTTTAAATTAACAGCGTAGTTCATATTATTTTCCGATACGATAATTGGGAATTCGCCAGGCGTTCCCATGACAAAATCGTCCTGTTCCATATACTGACCTTTCGTATCGAAACGTTTTTTCTCATAAATAGCCTTGTAGTCTACTGTCTCTGCAAGGGCTTCATACACTTCTTCTTTAAATGAATAAATGCCGGCGCTATACCAGCTCACCATATAGTAAGAATCGAAAAAGTCAATCGTTAGACCGCCAATGCCATCACCCTCGCCATTAAAGATTCGGAAGGCTGTTGTTTGAGGATTGTTGAAAAATGCTTCACGATTTTGTATGGCCTTATTAATTTTTTTCATAAAAAAGGCTTTGTCTATTGTTTCGTTAGCATCGGTCGTTAGCACCCAACCAATACCTTTATTTTGTATGCCATAGTATCCTGTACCAATAAAATGGTTATGATTATCCATAAGTCTTAGTAGTGCACCTTCTTCTTTTGGAAGATGACGTGCATCAACTGCATCTTTCGAAATAAGAGGGTAGCCTTTTTTTAATTGAACAGAAAATGGATTGTTAATTTGTAAAGCAATAGATTGTGTCATGTTGTCATCCTTTAAAAAACGTTTTGCTCTATTATCGCACTATTTTATGCAGATAGACAAATTTATTTCACGAAATTAGCAATTTTTTCAGTAGTTTCAATCGTTGCTTCTTCAAAAAAATTCATTTTACTAAAGTAACTATGGATTAAACCAGTCATATTGACATGTTCAACAGTCACTCCGGCGTCTGTAAGCTTATGCGCGTATGCAAGACCTTCATCGTAGAGGACATCTGCCTCAGCAGCAATAATGATTGTTTTCGGTAAAACACTGAAATCTTCAATCTGAAGTGGAGAGACAAGTGGATTCATATAGTTTTGTTCATCTGTGTAATGACCCGCAAACCATTGCATTCCTTGTTTGTCTAAGCCGAAGTGTTCGCCGTACGCATTGTAAGAAGCCGTTGTAAAATCAACATTGACTACAGGATAAATAAGTGCCTGCGCTTTAATTACTGGTCCATTAAATGTAGCAGCTAAATAGGCAGCTACTGTTGCTAAGTTTCCGCCTGCGCTATCACCAGCGACTGTCAGATTTGTTGCATCTCCACCAAAATTTTGGATGTTTTCGCTAACCCACACTAAAGCGTCATAGGCATCGTAGAGTGGTGTAGGGAATGGGTATTCTGGAGCTAAGCGATAATCAACTGAAACGACGATGGCTTGTGCTTTTTCTGCTAGTAGCTGACAGCCTGCATCGGTAGAGTCAATATTTCCAAATACCCAACCGCCTCCATGATAATAAACAATGACAGGAAGCTTTTCGTCTAAAATAGGTTTATAAATGCGCACATTAATTTGCGCACCATCTCGAACGGTTATTTTTCTATTGTCAATTGCCGCAAGCTGTGGGCTGTGTGGTGACGTCCATTTTGGCACAACTCGAAAGGCTCTCGCTTCTTGTGGTGATAGTTCATAATACTGTTTAGAAGAATCACTTGCTTTTATATAATGGATCGCTTCATCTCTTAACTTCGTCATCTTCATCAATCCTTTTAATTACTTTGATAACTCTATTATAAACTATTCATATAAAATTACTAGGATTTAATATCGAAAATGAAAATAAATTTAATTTCTATGCAGAAATAATCTGATTGTAAAGTTAAATTATGTTTATAATATAATGAACGATAGTATTTGGAGGGACAATATGATTTCTTTAATTGTGGCACATGATAATAATTATGTGATTGGTTATGAAAATGGCATGCCATGGCATTTGCCTGGGGATTTAAAATATTTTAAGGATAAAACGATGGGGAAGCCTATGATTATGGGGCGTAAAACATTTGAATCCATCGGTAGACCGCTTCCTGGTCGACGCAATATTGTCATTACACGTGACGCAAGTTATCATGCGGACGGGATTGAGGTAGTGACAAGCTTAGAGGGTGCCCTCGCTCTTGCTGGGGATGTTCCAGAAATTATGATTATTGGCGGCGAGCAAATTTTCCGCTTATCCATGGATATCGCAGATCGCCTGTACATTACAAAGATCAATCATTCGTTTAATGGGGATACATACTTCCCGAAATACGAGGATTTTACAGAAGTATCCTCAGAGGAGCCAGAAACTGCACCAGAGGGCTACACATTCCAATATCAGATTTTCGAGCGTAAAAACTAAAGAAAATTAGTACTACGGAAGCACGGTTATAAATGACCGTGCTTTTTGTCGTTACTAAATAAAGGTGTTTGGAAATATTTGTGGAATAAAGAATTATTAGGCTCATTCCTGTGAAGTGGAGGTGATTTACCATTCGGGCGGGTGCTTTAAATTCGATAAGTCCACAGAAGCGACGGATCGAAACCTCGAAACGACGGAAAGAGTCATCAAAGCGATGGAAAGAACCGCAGAAGTGACGGAAGAAGAAGTTTTTAAAGAATTTGTGCAATCGACTTTATAAAGGGGCAGCATCTGTGAGAAAAATAACCTTATCCAATGGAGAAACGATAGAAGTTGAATGTTTGAGCTGTGCAATAACGAGCGGACTCATCGAACCGGATGGAGGAGTAGTCATTGAGACTGACTATTTTCATGCCCATCAAGATGTTGCTTATCCGATAAAGGGATTAATCATTCTAGTATCTAAGCGCCATATTAAATGTTTGGATGAGCTAAATGATGAGGAAAAAATGGATTATATAAACCTTTTATCAAAAATTAGAAAGGCTCAAAGGGACGTATTGGGTATAGAGCATGTTTATTATTTTTATAATGAGGATACGACGCATCATTTTCATACGTGGATGGTGCCACGCTATGAATGGATGTACGAATTTGGACGTTCTGTAGAATCGGTTAGACCCGTTCTACTTCATGCGAGAAATAACATGAATAATGAAGAAAATAAGCAAGAAATGATAGGGGCAATAAAGGCATTAACGAAGGAATTAAAAGGGTTTAACAAATAATAAAAATCGCTTCTTTTTTACGGAAGCGATTTTTGTTATTTTATAAGTAAAAATAAACACAAGCATACATCGCGCCACAGCCAGCTAAAACAAATAGATGCCAAATCGTATGATTGTAGGGAAGTGAACGCCATGCGTAAAAAATCGCTCCAATCGTATAGAAAAGGCCACCTGCTAATAATAAAGCAAAACCATGAAAACCTAAGAAAAGATAGACAGGTTTAACGGCAAAAATAATTAGCCAGCCCATACCGATGTAAAAAATTAAAGAAAGCTTCTCGAATCGATTAATAAAAAAGCATTTAAAAATAACGCCTAGTATCGCAAGGGACCAAATAATACATAATAACGTAATACCTAGTGTGCCACCAATTGCGATTAAAAGGAAAGGTGTATACGTTCCAGCAATTAAAATATATATTGATGAATGGTCAAGAATAGCGAAAAAGTGCTTGTATTTTTCAGGCATGCTATGTAGCAAAGTTGACATTAAAAATAAAATGATCACAGAAGCGCCAAAAATAGTGAACGTAGTTATTTGGAGCGCACTTCCGGTTTGAACTGCTGCTAAAATTAGAACAACTAGAGCTGGAATACTTGCGATAAATCCAATGCCATGAGTAATGGCATTCCACAATTCTTCCTTCCATGTTTTGTAGTCAAAAGAATCAATCATATCGAACACTCCTTTCGTGCATACATTTACTATACCCCAATAATTTTCATACGGGTATTTACATTTGTCATGTTTTCAACATCAAAAGTGTCATATAAATGTCGAAATGTATGAGGGACATTGTTAGACAAGGACTGAACAAAGCGCTATAGTATCCAAGGTAGCGGATTCAAAATGGACTAAAACGAGCGAAACCTAATGACAAATGTCATGTTTACATAATGATTCATTAGTCTATATAATATTTTTAATGAAGTAAAAGGATGTGTCGAAGTGGGACGAATTCATATAGTAACGGACTCAACTTGTGATTTAACAAAAGAAGAAGTAGCGCAGCATGATATACATATTGTGCCTTTAACGATTCAAATTGACGATAAAACATATACAGATGGTGTTGATTTAGAACCACAATCTTTTTTAAGCTTAATGAAAAATGCTAAAAATTTACCTAAAAGCTCACAGCCTGCACCGGGGAAATTTAAAGAATTGTACGATGAGCTTGGTAAAGACGGAGATCAAATTATTTCTCTTCATATGACTGGTGGTATGAGTGGAACAGTGGAATCAGCTCGTCAGGCAGCGCAAATGACGGAATCCGATGTAACTGTGATCGATTCACGTTTTATTGCTATAGGTTTAGCTATTCAAATACGTGAGGCTATTAAAATGCGCGACGCTGGCGCTACGGTTGAGGAAATTGTTGAGCGTCTTGAGAAAGTGCGCGAAAATACGTATTTGTATGTTATTGTTGATACACTTGAAAATCTTATTAAAGGCGGACGAATTGGAAAAGGGACAGGTTTTATCGGTTCTTTATTGAACATAAAAGTAATTGCAAACTTAGAAGGTGGCGCATACAATCCGGTATCCAAAGTACGGAGCCATAAACAGGTTGTGAACTACTTATTTAAACAATTCCAAGCAGACACAGCTGGAAAAACAGTAAAATCAGTTGGGATTTCTCACGCAGAGGGTTTAACAACGATGGGTGGACCATTAAAAGAATTAGTTGAAGGAACAGGTTTTAATGAAGTAGAAATTGCCTTTACTTCACCAATCATTTCAACGCATACTGGCCCAGGTGCTATTGGTTTTATTTATTTTGCAGAATAATATATAAGAGCTACTACATAAATAATTGTAGTGGCTTTTTTTTTCATGTAGCTGTTGAAAAATGCATCGCTCTTTATACGAATAAAAGATGTAAACACACATTTTTTACTCAAAACCTAGGTATAGTGACTTTTCATTGCACTATGAACTATTCTATAATAGAAGAAGAAAATGATGGAAGGTGGTCAAATGAACATTTGGCGAATTATGGTTTTGTCATGTTTGACCGTCTTAGTACTAAGTGGTTGTGCAATATCAATAGATGAACCGGATCCGCAAGCAGACCCAGAAGGGGAGCAGGCAAGGACGGAGCAAGATATGAAACAGGATGAGCAACAAACAGAAAATGAGGAAAAGACCTCAAAGAATGTATTGACGCAAATTTATGAACATTTTTTTGAGCCATCACCAGAGGATTTAGGGAAGATTGATGATAATAACGCAAAGCAACTACATTACTTAGCACTCGGAGATTCTTTAACTGCCGGTGTTGGTGATGAGTATAGTAAAGACGGTTATGTTGGAAGATTAACAGATTCATTAATAGCTTGGCCCTCGATTTCTGATGTTGAAGTCGATAATCGAGGAAAAAGAGGAAGACGTAGTGATCAGTTATTAAAATTAGTGGAAAAAGGGCATTATGATGAAGAGTTGCAAAAAGCACAGCTCATTTCAATTACAATGGGTGGAAACGATGTCATGAAGATCGTTAGAAACGATCTATTTAATTTGAAACGAAATGCTTTTGATAAAGAATTGCGGGCATATAAGAAACGTTATAGTAAAATTATTGAAGGCATTCGAGAGAAAAATCCAACAGTCCCTTTATTACTTATCGGTTTTTATAATCCATTCTCCATCGTGACAAATGAAGCGAATGAATTTGATTCGATTATTACGGAGTGGAATAAAGTCATTGAAGTCATAGCTAAGAAAGATAATAATGCGTGCTATGTATCAGTGGAAGACTTGTTTGATTCAAATAAAGAGCTCGTTTATCATACGGATTTCTTCCATCCAAATGCTAAAGGCTATGACAAAATGAATGAGCGAATAATAAAGGCAATGGAGAAATGTAACATGGAACAAATTGTTAACAAGGAAATAGGGTACGAGGAGTGACAAAATGAATAAGTGGAAATTTGCATTTTTTGCTTTAGCGGGCACACTGCTTTTTGCAATCCTCCTCGTCGTTTTTTTAGCAACTAGACCAGTAGATGGAGTAAATTTAGCGGAAAGTACAAAAGCTGAAAGTGAAGTAAAAGGAAATGTACTCGTTGTGCAAACAACAAGGAAGGAATTAGAATCTATATCGAAAAAGTATTTAAAGGATGCGGGGTCACCATTACCGTTGGACTTTACGATTGGTGACGATATTCAATTGAAAAGTACATTAAAGGTTTTCTATACAGAAATCGATATTTCTATGAACTTCGATCCGATAGTGGATGAGAAAGGGAATATTATTTTAAAACAGACAGGAATGAATGTTGGGCTGTTAAATATTCCACCTGAGACAACGATGAAAATTATGCGAGATACGGTGGATTTCCCTTCATGGATTTCAGTCAATCCAGATAAGGCTGAAATCTATATTGATTTATCGCGCGTAAACATTGCTTCAGGATCTCGTATCAAAGCAAAAGAATTAGACTTGCCAAAGGATAAAATTTTACTAGAAATTATTGTTCCTGGTGCATAAGGAGTGAGATAAATGGCAATGCAATACGCAACATTTGCAGGTGGTTGTTTTTGGTGTATGGTCAAGCCTTTTGACGAAACACCTGGCATTGAATCAGTAATTTCCGGTTATACAGGTGGACATGTTGTTAATCCAACATATGAACAAGTGTGCTCTGAAACGTCAGGGCATTTAGAAGCGGTGCAAATACAGTTTGATGATGAGCTTTATTCTTATGAACAATTACTCGCAACATTTTGGACATTAATTGATCCAACAGACGCTGGAGGCCAATTTTATGATCGTGGAGAGTCCTACACAACCGCGATTTTTTATCACAATGAAGAGCAACGTGATTTGGCTGAACGTTCTAAAGCTGATTTACAGGCATCCGGTAAATTTGATAAACCTATCGCCGTAAAAATTTTACCGGCAAGTTCGTTTTACCATGCAGAAACTTATCACCAATATTATTATAAGAAAAATCCAATGCACTATGAGCGCTATGCTGTAGGATCTGGTCGCAAAGCATTTCAGGAGAAACACTGGGGGGCTGAAAAATGAATAAAGAACAACGTTTACAACAGTTAACGGACATGCAATATTACGTAACACAGGAAAATGGTACGGAGCCACCGTTCCGAAATGAATTTGATAAGCACTTTGACGAGGGTATTTATGTAGATATCGTATCAGGGAAGCCGTTATTTAGCTCGCTTGATAAATTCGATTCAGGTTGCGGCTGGCCTGCATTTACAAAGCCGGTTGAAAAAGAAGAAGTAATGGAGCATTTCGATACATCTCATGGAATGCGTCGCGTAGAGGTTCGCAGCAAAGAAGCCGATTCCCATCTAGGACATGTCTTTCCAGATGGACCAAGTGAACTTGGAGGCTTACGCTATTGCATTAACTCTGCAGCACTCCGCTTTGTACCAAAAGAGGATTTAGAAAAAGAAGGCTATGCAAATTACCTTTCATTATTTAAATAACAACAACTCCTAGCAGGAATCGTGCTAGGAGTTTTTTTATGGTTTTAAAATGATTTTTGTTTCGAGAGTGACGGAACTAGCCATCAAAGCGACGGATAGACTTGTCAGAACGACGGAAAGAGCCACCGAACCGACGAATGACCAATCAATGCACTAAATCGAATATCATTAAGTTAGGTTCCTGAATGTTTGGGTAAGCTACTACATTGAGCTTCATCCAAACATGTGATTGAGAACCTTTTAGGACGTTCAAACTTTAAATTCACTGACAAGATTTCGTAGACTATCTGCTTGTAGTGCAAGCTCTGTGGCAGCGGCATTAATTTCCTGCATGGATGCAGAACCTTGAGTTGCCGCAGCGGCAGAAGTGACGGTGTTGTCAGCTGATTGTTCAGCGTAGGCATTTACCTGTACAAAATCATTCGCTACATTATGACTATAATCAAGTGTTAGTGCAATCTTTTCTACCATAGTCGTGATAATTGTCGATGTTTCTTTAGTATGGGTTAAAATATTGGCTAAAGATTGATTTGTTTCATTCGTTACTTCAACGCCGCGAATAACGGAAGACACACCCTCGTGGTTTTGAGAGATGATGGATGTTACTTCATTTTGAATGGACGTTACAATGGATGTTACTTCTTTTGCGGCAATTTGAGATTGTGCTGCTAGCTTTCGAACTTCATCAGCGACAACAGCAAAGCCTCGACCGTGCTCACCAGCGTGGGCTGCCTCAATCGCAGCATTTAAGGCAAGTAAATTTGTTTGCTCTGAAATAGCAGTAATCGTGCCGATAATAGATGTGATATCGGCGGATTTTCGACCAAGCGCTTCAACTGTGGTAGTCGTGCTAGCCATCGTTTCTTCTATAACTTGCATGACAAACGAAGATTGTTGAACGGAGCGACTGCCATCATTAGCCGCCTCCTGCATAGCTAATGATGCACGCTGAACAGTAATAGCTTGCTCATTTAACTGGTGCACAGAATGCTCAAGATCACTCATTTTTTGTTGCGCGCTCGTCATACTTGAAATCGTATTCTCGCTATCAGATGCGATATCAGTCGTAGCATCTGCAATATTCTGTATAGTACGGGCGTTTTCATCGGCTAAAGACATTAGCTCTTGGCTACTACTTGAAACATGGTCCGCTAGATTACTGACACGTTTCATCAAATTAGATATTGATTTTATTAGTGTATTAGTTGAAGTGGCAATAGTTGAAAACTCATCATGATTACGAACTTTAACTCGTCGTGTCAAGTCTCCGCCAGCCCGTGCAATATCGAGAATGGAGTCGTTAATAGCTTGTGTATTGTTTCTTAATGATTTAAATAACATATAACCAAAAATAATAATGGCAATAAGTCCAAGTATTGAAATGAAGAAGAAAGAAGTAATAGATAGAGTAACTTGCTTGTTAAGCTTATCTAGTTTCGCTTTATTTGCAGCATCCATAACTTCATTAATGGACTCGATATTTTTATCAATATACGCCTTCATCGATTCTCCAGCACCGTCCATCATAAGTTTACGAGCTTGTTCAAGTCCAAGTTCATCACGCATTGTCATAACCTTACTAGAATACTCAAGGTAATTTTTATAATATTGATTGATCGCCTGTATATGACCTAACTCTAGCTCTCTTTCTGTAAACTGCTTTTCTAGGGTCTTCATTTTTTTATCGATGGTATCAATTTTCATTTTATAAGAAGTAGCGAAGTTTCCGTTCCCGGTAATTAAATAGGCTTGTTCTAAATTGGTGAGCCTCGCAATTTCATAAGCAAGTTGGTTAACCGTTAATTGTTCTTGAACGTTTTTCTCAGTAAAATCTTTCATTTGTCTTTGCAGATTTTCAATATTGATATACGATAATAAACCCATTGTGCCATTTATAATAATGAGGAGAGAAAATATAATAAGTACTTTGCCTCGAATTAAATGGTAATAACGTTGTCGTTTTTCTTTGATAGGAGTGATATTATGCCTATCATCTTCTGAAACATCTTTTTTCTTTTTTGAAAAGCTATTCTTAAAAAAAGATGGGCGTTTCTTTACGAATTTACTTTGTTTATGAGAGTCTTTAATCGTCATCACCTTCCAACTTTTGAATAGTTGATTTAAATTTTACCTTATTTTTATAGGTATTTCTATCCCTTTTTTCTAATAATTTTCACTTTTCAGATAAATTATGCGTATTATTTTTCTGTGAGGAAAGTCCGGTTATCTTAAAAGATTGTGCTACTAGTTATAGTGGAGAAACGATATTATTGTGACTAAGAAGGTATTTTTTGATAAACTAGCGGAAAGCAGATGAGTAAAAAGGGGATTTAAGTATGAAAAAGAGCTTTTATTTGTATGTATTGACATTCAGAGGTGGAGATTGGTCAGATGCGAAGGTGCGATTTGCAGAGGAAGTGTTCAATGAGCATAATTTTCCGAAGCAGAGCATGGACTTTGATGAGCTTTCTTCATATATTGAATCTTACGCTACAGATAACTTAAAAATAGAAGTATTTGATGAGTTATGGTCATTATACGTAGATCTCGCGTGATAGTAGTGGAAATAATAAAATTTATTTCAAGTTGCTAGACGTCTAGCGTTGCGAAAATACGAGAAACACAGTATTATTTATAGTGATAACTGACAGAAAAGAGGGATTGCAGTATGAGTATTCATATTAATGCAAAAAAAGGCGAAATCGCTGACACAATTTTACTTCCAGGAGATCCATTACGTGCAAAGTACATTGCTGAGACGTTTTTAGAAGATGTTACTTGCTATAACGAAGTTCGTAACATGTTTGGTTATACAGGTACGTATAAAGGTAAACGTATTTCTGTTCAGGGTACTGGTATGGGTGTGCCATCAATCTCGATTTACGCTACAGAATTAATGCAAGAATATGATGTTCAAAAATTAATCCGCGTAGGTACTTGTGGTGCAATTCAAAAAGATGTAAAAGTTCGTGACGTTATTTTAGCGCAAGCAGCAACATCTGATACACGTATGAACCAAATCATTTGGGGCGGCGCTATCGACTTCGCACCGATCTCTGACTTTGATTTATTATTAAAAGCATACAATGCAGGTAAAGATGCTGGTTTAAACTTACAAGTAGGTAATATCTTCACAGCAGATTTATTCTATTCTGATGAGCACCAAAACGAAAAATTAGCTAAATACGGCGTACTTGCTGTAGAAATGGAATCAGCAGCACTTTACACATTAGCTGCAAAACACGGCCGTAAAGCACTTTCTATCCTAACAGTAAGTGACCACATTCTAACTGGTGAAGTAACATCAGCAGAAGAACGTCAAACTACATTCAACGATATGATCGTTGTAGCTTTAGAAGCAGCAATTCAAGACTAAGCGTAGCAAGAGTTTGTAGTTTGGAAGAAATTTCAAATTGCCCAAACAAATAAATAGCATAAAAAATACTCAATGAGTGACCGAAAATATCGGAGCTTGTTGGGTATTCTTTTATTTATAGTAAGTCGAATAATTCACTCGCTTGTTCCTTTTGTTCTTTGGCAACATAGCAAGCTTACAGAGCCATTTAACGAGCCTGTAAGAGTTGATAGATTTGACTTGGGCTTGTTTCAAGGGACTTTAGGAAGCTTACTTATTTAACAAAAAGGTAAAAATCCAACAATCACTATTTACAACCCTTTCACCGAATCAATAATAAACAATATATGTTAGGGCTATCATTTATCACTCAATCCTGTTAAATGAAAGAAACATTGAATATTACCGCTATCCTAAATATTGGGTTTGTGATAACATATATCTGAATCTTATAACTTTAGAAAATATGAAAGGAAGTGTAATAATCAGATATGAAAAAGATATTGAAACCATTGATTAGTGTTATTGCCATTGGTGCCCTCTCTCTATCTATAAATATAGATAAAAATGTATTAGCTAATAATATTGCAAATACATGTGATTATGATTCGGCATCGAAAGTAAACCCGGATTTTTCCACAACGAACTGTTTGTTAACCGAAACAGCACTGATTTATAATGTTCCTCCTGAAATTGTGAAGGGAATAGCGGAAGGTGAAAGTGGAAATTGGCGTCATTTCGATGTGAATGGTGAAGCGATTGTGACAGCTGATAATGGAATTGGCATTATGCAAATTACAAATCAAGCCGGCTACAATCAAGATAGACTAAAAAGCGATATTGTCTATAATATTCAAGCTGGTGTAGAGACTCTAGATAATATGTTTAAGCGGAAGGATTTACCTAGCATCAACGGTGGGGAAAGAGATGTACTGGAACATTGGTACTTCGCTATCATGGCTTATAACGGTACTAAGCCAGTAAATAGTCCAATTGTCCAAGCAACTGGTGAAAGAGGTGCAAATGCCTATCAAGAAAGAATTCTACGAATTATTGAGAAATTGGAATTAATAGACTTAACAGAACTGCCTTTTTCACGCGAACATTTTCAATATGACTCTAACAGCAAGGAAAATATTAAATTTTCAGCGATGAACTATGATTTTGATTTACCATTAAATAAATCAAAGTATTTTTTTGAAACAAATCAAAAAGTTAGTGCAACAACTAATGTAACATTAAGGACAAGACCTACTACGGATAGTCCTTCTATGGGTACTTTACGTAAAGGCGAAATTGTTACCATTACGGGTCCTTTTGTATATGAAGAAGTATCAACGAAGAAAAACCATTTTGTTTGGTATCCTGTGAAAAGAAGTGACGGGACAAAGGGGTATGTAGCATCTAGTTATTTAAACTACTCAGCTTCAACACCAACGCCAACACCTCCAGTTACCACTACAAAGGACTACTCAGCTTACACTAAAAAGTTTGCAGACTTCAGCACTACAGCTTGGTGGAGAGATGATATGATTTGGGCAATCGATCGAGGTTTAATTAGTGGTTACGGTAACGTATGGAACGCAAAAACAAAGAAATATGAAACACAGTTACAACCGAACACACAATTAACAGAAGCTCACTTCCTAACAATCTTCTTCCGTTTCGCTCAAAAAGATGAATTAGCAAGTGTAAAAAACACATCGTCTTGGAACAAAAGTGGTTTATACAACATGGCGAAAAAGTACAAACTGCCTGTACTAGCAAATGAAGAATCTACAGCTTCTAAAGCTCTAGCGGATAAAGGCATTAGACGTGGTAAATTGGCGCAACTGATGGCATCTTACCACTATGGGAAAACAGTAAGTGAAAACGAAGCTATTCAATTTTTCATGGATAATGGGATTACTACAGCTACATCAATCGGTGGCTATAACCCTGACCAAATTTTAACTCGTTCTCAAATATCAGCGTTTATTCAAAGATATGAATCATTCGTATCAAAGCAAAAATAATTGAACTTAGAAAACGGTTGCGTTCATTGCAATCGTTTTTCTGATTTTACGGCTGGTGCAATTCAATAGGAGCTAAGTTGAATTAGCAGTTCAAAGAGCCATTTATAGAGACTGTGAAGCTTTTTGTTTAGGATAACGAAAGGTGATAATAGCCCGCCGTATCTAATTAGTTGGAATATAACCAACATTTTCTAGTAATTTCAATGTGGTATAATTTAAATCTGGAAGTTTTTCTAAGGGGAAATATTTTAAATCTTTACTCTCCTCGTTTTGTTTAAGAATGCCTTTAACAGCAGTTGCTTTAAAAATTGCCGTCGCGTTATAAATTTCATCCCCATGTGGAAATTTGAAATATAACTCTTTCCCTGAAGCTAATCCAACCAATTTCAATTCTTGGGCAATTAATCCTGTTTCCTCATACAACTCCTTTTGAGCAGTTTCTTCAAAACTATCTCCTATTTCCACTCCACCGCCTGGAAGCCCCCAATCATCTGTATCTGAACGTAATTGCAATAGTAATTCTTCTTTTCATATAAAACAATGATCGCTGAACCTGATGCAATAATAGGGCTTGTTCCAACATGTTGGCGTAAAGCTAAAGTCTTCTTTAGTTTAAACAAATTTTATATTTTTCTTGAAGGAATTTTCTACTAAAGCATAGAGTAAACCTGCAATACCAAAAATGAGAATCGAAGGAATAATGCTTAAATTATACGCTTCAATAAAAAGAAAATCATATATTTTTTTAAAAGCAAACGCCCCTAGTACCCCACTGAAAAAGGTGAATATTACCACTCTAAACAACAATGATTCTATAAACTTACTTACAACGAATGTAAGTGGAAAAAATGAAATAGGATATAAAATAAACGTAAAAGATGCCGCGATGAACAAATAAATAAGTGCATATCCTGACGTTATATTTTTATTTCCTTCTACTACGTCTAATCCAAATGCCGCAAAGGAATATAACAATCCAAAAGGGATCCACATGATTAAACTATGATAAAAAGTTTTCAAACTATTATCCTCCTATGAAATCAATAAGATTGGTACAATCAAACCTCGTAATCAATTGGACGAAAAAAGTGGAATAAAGTTACAAATATCTGTTTGACTAAAATGGTCTGGAGGAAATGAAAGATATGGAATTATATCCAAATGAATTTTTATAAGAGGTATAATTAAAATAACAGAACTGATTAGTGGAGATATGGTTTGAAAGGGGGCTTGAGTATGAAGCGTTTAGTTATAGTGATAGTTGTAATTTGGTTGATTTTATTAGCTATGTGGTTTTTAACTACATCGTCACCGATTTAGAGTGATTGGATTATTAAACACAGTTTGAGAACAGCAAGGTACTGAATAGTTGATTTGCCAACATTCTAAAGACTTTTTTATTTTGTCACGCTCAGTTAAATGACTGTAGGTATCAATTGTTTGTTTTGTACCAACAAGGATGAGGTGTTCTTGAATTATTTTAAAATTACATTTTTACTAATCATATAGGAAGTTAAATCTCGCCACAGTTTTTTTCAATTTATTGGACATACAATCTGAGTGTGAAGGGAATCCATTACTTTTCATAAATAACAGGTTTAATGGATTGTTTTCATTCTCAAGCATAGGTGTCCTTTTGGATAAACTTGATCCAGAATTGAGAGTAGTTGTTCTAACTGACTTTCACGATGTCTTTTTTCAACGTATAGACGCTTGACTCCTTTCATTGGATTTTTTTGAATAACTCCCCGATCAATAGCTTTGGAAAAAATACTTTTCAATACCATGTATTTACCAATTAAATTACGCTTACTTTGTACTTTTTCTTATTTTTAAAATTTCAATAATGAAATGTTTTCATTTTTGACGATTGCATAACACAATTCATAATTATTTCTAGACTTAACTGCTAAATAGACACTTACATAAACCTCCATCCTGTGAGCATGTAAATCCGGTGTGGCGGAAAGAAATTGTTCAGCAGAAGATTGAAAACATTTTTCAAACAGAAAAAACAACCAAAAATTGGCTGTTTTCTCGGCGTTTAAACAAAAAGATTCCATATGTATTTAATTCCATCCCATATAGCTAAGGCTATAATTACTGCTAGAATTCCTTTAAAAATATCTTTCATTTAAGCACCTCCATTGAAATTGGTTATTTATGTATTTACGGAAGAGAGTTATAAAAGTTTCATTTTTTTAGATACAAGCGAAATTGAAATCATTAAGATGCTATGTAAACGTAATGCATTAATTGATAGAACAGCCAAGCGGTTAGCATGGGCCCCATTTATTAAGAATATAGTAATGTGTTGGATAGAAAAGGGGATGGAGATTATTGGATTATTAAATATTATTACGACCGCTTTCGGGATTAGCATGATAACATTGTTTATTTTTCTCTGGTCAACTGATGAGGACAAATGGAGTTTAAAAGGTATATCTTCTTATGCAGTTCCTGTAGCACTTGTCTATTTTGTTGTTTTTGTGCTTGTGTAGAAGATTGAAATTTTTAGCTTTCAATATAGTGAATTTCCTAATACTAGCGTAGTTAACTAAAAAACGTTGTAAATTGATATTGTGAAGTAATAGCAAAAGCGCACGGAAATGGCTAAATGTTGATTAACTATACAATTAAAACCAGGTGATCTTGAACTTTGATGCTCAATTCTTATCTTTTAAATATTCATTTTTAAAATATTAAATAATAACTAGTATACACATCCATACATAGATTTAATTGCTACATATCCTAGCAATATAGAGAGCGCACTCTAATACTAAAAAATGAAAAGAGGAATTATTTTGAATGAACAATCAGAAAATCTAAATCAAATAGCACCTTGTCCAGTAGAATCAACTGAACTAGTACCATTAGGTAGTGAGATTACTCCACTAATCGCTACACCAGTTACAGCTCCAACTATTAAAATTCCAGTTGTACTTGCAGAACCGACACTTCAAATAGTGGTGGAATCAGATATTACGCTGAATCCTGCTGCAACTGAAATCAAAAGAGTGAAAAAAAATGTATTCCTAAATCAAGTTAAATTAGTGCCTGTTAGATTTGCACGTATTGATAACACTGACTTTTTTAGAGTAACAAGAGCTAAATTATTTGTAGCAGGACATATTCGTAAAAATATTGAATATGCTTCAGCAGCATGTAATGGAGCGCTACAAGATAGAATTGCCGATGTTCCATTTTCTGGTTTTACAGAACTATTTTTCCCACAAACAACTGGAGGCCCTACTCCAATCTTGGGGATTTCTGAGTTTGCCGAAGCAAACTTCCTGAATGAAAGAACTCAATTGGATGCTCGGTTGGATAAGGCTTTCTTCCAAAATCTTGTGAAATATAATGAACAACCATTTGGCGAGTTAGTCGCTGCAAACTTCTTTGAACTTGATTTTTCACCAGTTATGGCATCACCAGAAGGTACTTTTAGCACATTGCGTGAAAAAATTGTTCTGGATCTTACAGTAAAAGTACTGCAAGTTCAACAAGTCCGCCTTGGAGCTGGTAGTACTGTAGTTACTCCTGTTCTGTTCGGACTTACTCCTCCTACTAGTCCTTGATAATCTCTAGTTTTTAGAGGTACAGTACAAAGCAGTTCACGGCAACAAAATGTATTCGAAAATAACCTTATAATATTAAATGAGCACTACAAATAATTTAATATTTGAGTTGGCAGTTGAAAGTTCAGTTGAATCTGAATTTCAACTGCCTTTTTGCAATTTAACAAACAAGATTGAAGGCTAGTGGGTGCAAAAGCACTTTTTTCAACAGTTCACGAAAAAGATATCGAACAAATTAAATCGATAGAACGCACAAGAAAAAAGATTTATCATCATTATTAGTACAATCGATTTAAAAGCCTTTTATAGATGTTATTAAGACTGTAAAGCTTGATTTGTAGTTGGTGATAGATGTTGAGATTAGGCATGAATGACAATACTTGTTGCATTTGTGTTTTGAATAGCCCTAGGGAGATTGAGGAATCCACACAAAGGGACTTGCAGATTTGAAATTCAATCTTAAACGCAAGTCCTAATCTTCTAAAACACAAGTTTTCATTTGTTTAAGAAAGTGTTTAATTCATAGAATTTCGTACTTTTTCAGGAATCATCACTACCTCAGTTTGTAAATCTACAGGTTTAAAGGTTTTATCAATACATTCATCCCAGTATTCAAGATGTTTTTTATCAATCCAATGTTCTGAATCATCCACATCAATTCCACCTGTCCCTTGAACAACATACCAATACAAATATTCTTCTCCATTTAACACTTCTCGAAAAATCGTTTCAACGTACATTTTCTCGCCTTCAAGAGTAACTAGAACATCTTCCATATTTTCATTCAAGAAAGCTAACCATTCATTTACTTTTTCCGTTTTACCTTGTTTCGCTCGATATCGCGTGCACTCAATATTCATTATACATTGTTCCTTTCTGTTTTTATCCATATTAACCCAACTGTGTTTTAACATATTATATATTATTTTCGTATTCTTCTGAATTTTATTTAGTCAACTGGAAAAGTACGGACTTAACTGCGGCTTTGTGATAAGGTGAAGATATGAAAGACAAGATTAATAGGGGGTATCTGGAATCTTTATTTCTAATTTACGATAGCCTTAAGAAATCTAATAAAATAGTGCAGGATTTGGAAGAAACCTTTTTACAAAGATGATATGCGATGATACTATATATTAGGCGGTAATTTCAAGGAGAGAGAATTCTTTCCTATTCGATATTTCGTCAATTAAAGAACGACAGAAGGTATAGAAAATATCGTGACAAATCTAATGTATATATTTTGTTTAATAGTTTGGGGACTTAATTTTATTGCAGTGAAAATTCAAGGAACGCCAGTGAGCTTAGAATTATCCTTGACTTATCGACTAGTTATTACTGCATTTTTATTTATTGCACTAGTGTTGTTTCTTAAGCCAAAAGGGAAGCCAACACGTAAAGATATACCTTTTATCATGGTGTTTGGTATATGTAATTTTGCATTAAGTTATTTATGCTTATACTATGCAACAATATTGAGCTCAGCAGCAATTGTAACATTAATCTTTTCTTTAAAAGTGATATTGACTCCGCTAGCACTTCGGATTTTCTTAAAAGAGCAACTACATCCTCGTGTTTTGTTTGGAGGAGTGTTAGGAGTGGTGGGTGTTTGTGTCCTCATTTATCCTTCTTTAAGTAGTTTTTCTAGCTTAGATGTTTTAAAAGGTATTTTGATTGCTCTTTTAGGTACAGTACTTACAGCTATTGGTGATGTAAGTTCTGCGAGGAATGCCAGAGGAAAGATTGACCCTATTTATTCGAACGCTATGGGTTTTACTGTAGGAAGTATTTTAATGTCAGTCATTGTATTGTTCCAGGGGCAAAAGATCATAATCCCTACATCAATAACATACATATCAGCTTTATTATATTTAACATTGATCGCATCTTTCCTAGCATGGCTATTTTATTTAAAGCTTGTTGAAAGAATAGGTGCTGCAAAAAGCGGGTACATGGTAGCTTTATTTCCGGTAATTGGAGGTATAGCCTCTGTTCTAATTGGTGAATCACCTCTTTCGATTTATTTAATCTTAGGATGTCTGTCTAGCTGTATAGGTGCAGCTATAGCTTTAGGATTTAGAATTCCCCGAAGAATTAAGCAAATGTAATTCTAGTTTTTGCGACAGCGTAAAGGATTTAAGGAAGTATGATTATAGTAGTCCACTCAGAAATGGGTGGATTTTTGTATTTGTTATTTCTTTTTCTACTAAGCGACTACTTTGGGAATATCGGGATAAAGCTATTTTAAATGTGAAAGGTAAATGAAAGGAGGATTCCATTTTGAAAAAGACATTTAGTTTATTCATCATGCTTCTTATATTCTGCAGTTTGTTGGTTATGTGTAAAAGTGAAGTTAAAGCTACTTTTGTAGGGGTAATTGATGAGATGGTAAACGATCGGAAAGCCGTAGTTTATGTAACTGAATCAGAAAATAATGCGGTTTACGGTATTGTTTATGTAAATCTTGCAAAGAATCCCGACGAAACATTTAAAGTTGGTGATAAAGTAAAAGTCGGTTATAACGGAAAAGTACAAGGTACGGCACCAATGGCTGTTACTACACTTACTGTTGAATTAGTTGAGTAATATAATAGTGTACAATGTGACATTGCATTGAAAAATTTGATCATTACTCTGCTTTTCTCGTAAGTCTATTGAGAGAGAAAATTATGAGGCCTGATTTTATTACCTCATGTTACGTCAACATGTAAACTAAAATAATTATATTTGGAGGAGAAAAAATGTCTGAAGATTTAACAGTAAAAATGAATGCGGGAAAACTGAACATTCGCGTTGCAGCATGGATTGTTTACAACGACAACCTATTAGTAAGTCAATTTCCTGACGGGACAATTTCTTTGCCAGGAGGAAGAGTACAGTTACGAGAAACTAGTATTGAGGCAATTGAGCGTGAGATATTGGAAGAAACGGGAGTGCAACTAGGTACCCCAAAATTATTTGCGGTAATCGAAAATTTCTTCCACGATAAGGATTATTTTCACGAGATTTTATTTATTTACCGTGGTCAAATTCCAATTCAGCCTAACTACAACGGACAGGATTCCAGTAGTCAAAAAATTAGTTGGCTCCCCTTGACACAAGTGAATGAGTTGAAACCGGATATTCTCGTTAATTTATCCCAAATTGTAGAGATAGATAAACTTCATCATTTCACAAATATTGAAGCAAGATAACCCTGCAATTACTCTTCTAAAGTAGAGGTACCTCACTACCTTAACACAAAATAAAAGGACTAGTATGTATGGATTTCTACACACAGGCCCTAATGCTGAAAGGCTAATAATTTTGATTTTGATAGGCGATAATAGATTTTTATTTTTTATAAATAGTTGTATTTTCTATACGAAAAGAATCAACTTCACCGCAATTTACACAGAATGTATATATTTTATTTGCCCCCTTAAATGAACCTTTACTTGGCTTTACTGGGATATAGTCTGTAGCTTCTGTAAATTGGGTATTTCCACAGCTCTTACATTGTTTATTAGTCATATATTTCGCTCTTATGCTAGTTGATTTAAGATGCGCGCTATGGATTTCTCCGAATTAGATGGAAGATCGAAAATAGGAGGGTATGATGATTGTTCTTTTATAAGTAGGTTGAAGAGGGCGCGTTTTGGGGGAGCATATAGGCATTTGCGTAGACTGTTAATCCTTAATAGCATAACCTATATCGATATCGAAAGGAGGAAAAAATATGCAATACGATTACAGGCATGATGGCTATGGGGGACAACATGGTGGCAGACATCCATATTACCCGGTTTCGCCAACTCATTTTTATCCGAGCCAACACTACCCATCCCATCATCACTACCCAATGCATTACTACCCAACTCATCATCGCCATCCGCACCACCATCACCACCATCATCAACACCATCATCAGCAATACCCACAACAGCCCTATCCGAACCCACGCTATTACTAAACAAGCATTGACAAGATCTTTATAGGGGCGATCGTTCCTTTTTATTGTTTAGGTTTAAATTGAACAGATCATTGGAGGAAAGTGATCCGCTTAATGAAGGTATAGGGATAACTTAGTATTCAAAAATAAATTTAGCTAGTGCTGACAATACTTATAAATAAAATGTAAAGAAAAATTATTGGTATTGAAATTTTTTGATGATTGCTGGGGAAGTGTGGACAAATTGGATCATTTAGCAAGGTTTACTTGAGTTAAATAGTTAAAAAGGTCACTCTGTGAAAGTGACCTTGAATGAAGAGGTGTAAGGCTTAAACCATACACGCTTAATTATTTTAATAGCTCAAAATAATTATTAAAAGATTAATACATGAATGTAGCGCCGACAATAATTAAAAGAATGAACAGAACAACAATTAGAACAAATGTTGAACCGTTATTGCCACCTCCACAGCTATAACCTCCGTAGCAACAATTGTTGTTATAATTGCCACTGAACCATCCCATGAAGCATTCCTCCTTTCTACATCTATAATATGTATCGATATAGAAAGTGAGGAAGGTATTTATCCAACAAAAAGTACCTTTTAAATTATAATTTTTTGAAATTAATTATTCCGTAATTTACTTTGAATAAAAGGGCCACTTTAATAGAAGTGACCCATAGTAACAAGGCGGTGTAAGCTAAAAAATTAGCTTATACTATTATTATGATTAAATAACTCTTTTGTATAGTGGATTGCCTTAGGAATTAATTTATAAATAGTAATGTAAAAGATCAACCATGCAAACAGAGATTCTATAAGACCAAGATAGCTTAATGGCCATCTTGGTCTATTTTGTGTGACGAAAGTGGAAGTATTACATAACAAATTAAACCAACTTCAATGGTGGTTCTAATTAAAAGTATAAAAAGCTTCACTAGGCGCAACATAAAAAAGTATTATAGATGTTTTGTTAAATCAAATAAAGCGTTTAATGAGGTGAAAGATTTAAAAATGGATATCATCCTAGCGTTGTTACCAGCTCTATTTTGGGGAAGTATTGTATTATTTAACGTCAAGCTCGGTGGTGGACCATATAGTCAAGTACTTGGAACAACATTTGGTGCACTCATATTCTCTATAGGTATTTATTTTTTTGTAAAGCCTGAGTTATCTCCTATAGTGTTTGGAGTCGGAATTGTATCAGGTCTTTTTTGGGCATTAGGCCAAGTAAACCAATTGAAAAGTATTGATTTAATTGGGGTTTCAAAAACGATGCCCATTTCAACAGGGATGCAATTGGTATCAACAACTTTATTTGGCGTAATCGTGTTTCATGAATGGTCGACAACAATGTCGGTTATATTAGGTATTCTGGCACTTATTAGTATTATCATTGGTATTGTTCTCACATCACTTCCTAATCCAGAAGAGAAACAAGAAGAACACGGAAGCAATTTGAAAAAAGGGATTTTAATTTTACTTGTTTCAACTTTTGGTTATTTAGTATATGTGGTGATAGTACGTTTATTTAATGTAAGTGGATGGTCTGCTTTATTGCCACAAGCAATCGGGATGGTAATAGGTGGGGTTTTATTAACATTTAAGCATAAACCATTTAATAAATATGCAATTCGTAATATTATTCCTGGTTTAATATGGGCTGCCGGAAATATGTTTTTATTTATATCACAGCCACGTGTAGGAGTTGCAACAAGTTTTTCTCTTTCTCAAATGGGGATTGTCATCGCAACTCTAGGTGGAATTTTTATATTAGGTGAGAAAAAAACAAAACGTCAACTTATAGCAATTATTATCGGGATTGTATTTATTGTCGCTGCTGGTATTATGTTGGGAATTGCGAAAAGATAAAAGGAGGACCTTGTATGTATCCAGATTTAGAAGGAAAAGTTATTGTCATTACAGGCGCTGCGACGGGATTAGGTAAAGCAATGGGCATTCGCTTTGGAGAGGAAAAAGCGAAAGTAGTTATTAATTATCGTTCCAATGAAGCGGAAGTAAATGCTGTTGTGGAAGAAGTTAAAAAAGCTGGTGGCGAGGCCATTGCTGTACAAGGAGATGTGACTGTTGAAGCGGACGTCATTAATCTCGTTCAGACTGCAATTAAAGAATTTGGAACACTCGATGTGATGATTAATAATGCAGGTATAGAAAACCCAGTCGCTTCTCATGAAATGCCGTTAAGCGATTGGAATAGAGTCATTAATACAAATTTAACGGGTGCGTTTTTAGGAAGTCGAGAAGCAATTAAATATTACGTTGAAAATGATATTAAAGGAACCGTCATCAATATGTCCAGTGTTCATGAGAAAATTCCTTGGCCGTTGTTTGTGCATTATGCTGCTAGTAAAGGGGGCATAAAGTTAATGACAGAAACATTAGCCTTAGAATATGCGCCAAAGGGAATTCGTGTCAATAACATTGGACCAGGGGCAATCAATACACCTATAAATGCTGAGAAATTTGCTGATCCAGCCAAACGTGCTGATGTAGAAAGCATGGTTCCGATGGGTTATATCGGAAAGCCAGAAGAAATCGCTGCAGTCGCAGTATGGCTTGCTTCATCACAGGCTAGTTATGTAACGGGTATTACTCTATTTGCGGATGGTGGAATGACTTTATATCCTGAATTCCAGGCTGGTCGTGGATAACGAAAAGTGTGTAAAAAGGTATCAAGGTTTCTTGATGCCTTTTTTCTTACATATGTTACAACAGACAAAAGAGAAATGATGTATGATTGTCTCAAGAAGGGATTATATTCAAATGGGAGTGATAAGGTTTGAATAATTCTTGGAATCGATTTATCTATAGGATGGGTTCTCCAATTTACGACAAGTTCTTTAATTCTGGTGTTTTTTTGAATGCTCGAAAACAAATATTTCAATCCATAGCATTTAATAATCAACAAAAAATCCTATTTGTAGGTGTAGGAACAGGCGCTGATTTAGAGTTAATTAATCATAATGATTTAAAAATAACGGCTATTGATTATTCACCGGACATGCTCGGTAAAGCAAGGGCAAAGTTCGAACATTCTACAATTACATTTTTAGAAATGGATGCTCAAAATATGGAATTTGAAAATGAATCGTTTGACTATGTCGTAGCTAGTTTAATCCTATCGGTAGTACCTGACGCAACTAAATGTTTTCAAGAGATGACGAGGGTTTTAAAGCAAGATGGGAGAATAATAGTTTTTGACAAATTTGTTCCTAAAAACGAAAAACTGTCCTTGCCCAAAATTTTACTAAGACCCATTATTAGCCTATTAGGAACTGATATTGGTCGGAGCTTTGAAGAAATTTCACCTGAAAATATAGTAGTGGAGGAAGATACGCCTATCATGCTCAATGGGATGTATAGGAAAATAATAATTAGTAAAATATATTGATATTTTTCATAAGTAGAATTAGGTAAAGCACATAATAGTCTTGTTATTTATATACTACAGCCTATGTACGAATAACCTAAATCCTATAAATGATTTATCATATTCTAATATTATTATCTATCGATTGAAAAGAGGGTAAGACAATGATGAATTCTTCCTGCAATTGTGATTGTAAAAATGTATCTCGATCATTTAAAGTATCTTCTTGTCCGATTTGTCAATGTAGCTCTGTTAGGCTTCCTGTTCCAAGTAATTTTACGACAGGAGCAATTTGGAGAAATCCATCTACTGAGACGATTGTTGTCACTCTTTTAAATAAAACAGACGCACCCCAAACAGTAACAGTATCGGTATTAGATTGGCAAAATTGTGCCCAAGAAGAGATGCCAAAAGAAGCCTTCTTATGTGGAGAATTGCAAGCTTCACCTTTTTATGACCCAGCAACGCCTCTTACTTTTACAATTCCAGCAAAAAAACTACTAGTCGTCCATGCAACTCCGCAAAATAGTTGGCAACTAAGTGATCCATGTTATGAAGTGCTTGTTAAAACTCCAACTGATCCTGTTTTTCCAGGTGATCCAATTCTTCCAGGTGATCCAATTCTTCCAAATGATCCTATTATCATGAATACATGGGGGATTAATATTGATGGGGTGCCTCAAGAAGGAAATACAGTGTTCCATCGCCAGTTTCAACGAACTATTTTTATTTAACTTCTTTCAGCGGATGTCACGGAATCGGAAAGAGTGCACATAGGATGGTAGCCTACAATCATCGCGTCGATGTGGAAAGGGCTATGCACATGACGCATTGTTTATCTGTAGCGAAAGCAAAGCGGCAGCTACAATTATGCCAAGACATAATTGATAAATAGGAAAGTGTTATAACTTCTTATGAGCTGTAAAAACATGACCAGTATTCATAACTGGTCATTTAGTGTTTTTAAAAGTGTAGAAAAGCAAGGTCAAAACCTCAAAAATAAAAAGGGGTGTTTTCTTGAAAATTATTGCTATCAAGCTAACTAGGTTTAGTTCTAGGGATTAATTAGTTTTTAAGTTAAAATATAGGTGATGTTTGGTGTGAGATTTTCAACTATAGAAGGAGCCGAATTATGAGGTTAACGAAAATAGCATATACAGGATTATTTGTCACTGTTTTATTAACAGGATGTACGAACGAAGAAACTAAAATTGAAGAAGTAAAACCGGCAGAATCTAAAATTGAAAAAGTAAAGTCGGGAGTAACTAAAGTAAACAACGTGAAGCTGTGGAAGGATGTTTCAACTCCCGAAGGCTTTAACGAATATGGAATCGAACCTACGCTTGAAGCTTGGATTGCCTATCACGCTGAAGATATTGTTAAAACAACCGATGTGAACCAATATTATCCGAAGGCCGATCAAATCACTACTGAAATGAAATATTTTCGGGTTCAAGGCGATGACCTTCAAAAGGACTTTGAAAACCTGAATGTGCTTCAAATTTGGATGGGACATCTTGAGTATGTTTTATCGACGAACACGCCAGAAAGATCAAGGTTTAATGACGACTTAAAACAGACTTTCAAGTATTTCACTGAATTACTTCATGATCTTGACATTGTAATAAATCATGGTGGGAAGGGTGAAACATTCGGGTTAACACACCAATTAGACGGGAACAAGGTTAAAGAATTGGAATCGTATCTCTATGAAAATGGCAATCCCTATCAAAATAACGAGTATTGAGCTACTTTTAAAGGTCTATTTTTATTTTTGGATGACTGGCAAGGTATGAAGCGCTGTAGTTGAATAGCGATTTAGCAAAGCTCAAAAGACAAAGAGTAAGTTGATCTACAAAATATGTAGAAGCAACTTTTTTTAATATTCTATACGAAAACAGTCTTAAAGAGAAACTATGTGTATTTGAGACTTTCATTCCTAAAGGGACAAGTTTACTTAGTTTTTTTCTAACATGTTAATTGAATGTAGGATTTCCCACCTCATCTAAAATGAACTCAGGGCCAATTACCTTTTTATATGGGGGAATAAATCCTGAATGATTGATAAAAGGGTACAGCACTGCAAGTTAAGGATGAAGATGCTCAATTGATTGGTATGAGAGACCGTTTCGTGATCCATTTATATAAATCTATATTTTTACATTTGTAAATAAAAAAGTATTGTTCTACCTAAAATTATGTACCAATTCTCACCATTTTTGTATAGAATCTAAGATAACTTATTTGGAAATGGAGTGAAGAAGATGTTTCCTATTTTAGATACTGAACGATTAGTGTTAAGAGAACTTACTGAACATGACGCCCCAGAAGTATTAAACTGTTTTTCAAATCCTGATGTATTACGCCACTATGGGCAAAATCCTTTAACAAATATAGAGCAGGTTAAACAAATAATTAAAAATTTTTCAAAGAATTATGATGAAAAACGTGGAATTAATTGGGGAATTTCATTAAAAGGACAAAAAGGTATTATTGGTACTATCGGTTTTCAAGAGTGGTCTACTGAGCATAAAAGAGCTGAAATTAGTTATGCACTTTTTCCTGAGAGCTGGGGAAAAGGGTATGCACAAGAAGCTGTTAATAGAGTCCTAGCATTTGGCTTTCAAGAGATGGATTTAATGCGTATTGGAGCTATTGTTTTTACTGAAAATGAAGCCTCAAATAAACTATTGACCAAATTGGGCTTTGAAAAAGAAGGGATATTAAAAAATTATATGCACCAAAATGGTGTTCCGTATGACACTAATATTTTTTCTCTAATTAAATAAATGTAAGTAGAAAAAAGGGTCACTGGAGGAAAGTGACCCTTAGTCATTCATATAGAAGGTATAGGGATAAATTAGTATTACACTAAGGAAACTATGAACAATAGAGACATTGGCGGCGTTGTTTATTAGTAACTAATGAAAGTAGCGCCAACGATAATTAAAAGAATGAATAATACTACAATTAAGACAAAAGTGGACCCTGAGCCGTAACCATTACCTGAACAACTCATTTTTACTCCCTCCTTTCTACAATATATAATACGCAAAGTTGTAAAAAGGAGAGAAGATAATCATCTAACTAAAAAAATAATTAAAGGTAGAAATAATTTTTCCAATACTATTACATTAAATTTTACGAGTATAATAGTTAGGAAGAGGGCATCTACTACTTGGTGGAGTGAATGACCTTCGTAAGTAACCATTCAAGATACATATTTTACATATTGAAGTTATATACATCCGATAGCAGCTAGTTATTATAGGAGGAAATACAAATGGAAAAAGTGAAATCACCAAAAGTTGGCGTTGGGGCAGTTATTGTAGATAAGGCTAACAAAATTTTACTCGTTTTACGTAAAAAAGCACCAGAAGCAGGCTGTTGGAGCTTACCGGGTGGTAAGGTTGACTATATGGAAACAATAGAAAATGCGATCATACGTGAAATAAAGGAAGAGCTTGGAGTGGACATCGAAATTACACAATTGATATGTGTGACCAACCATATTATACATTCAGAAGATGTCCATTATGTAGCGCCTACTTTCGCTGCTCATATTACGAATGGTGAAGTAGAAAATAGAGAACCGCATGCTTTAGAGAAAGTGCAGTGGTTTTCAATAAATGAAATTCCAGAAAACATTACAATGACTACAGAATATGCGCTGAGACAGTTAAAGCTTATGTAATTTAGGGGAAATATGGGTACAATCTTGTTCGACCTGATGGTACACATTATGATAGTGAAAGCTTGCTGCGCCAGCCTAGAATCATTTAATATGACTAATTTACTGATGAAGAAAAGAGTTGTTGGATTGGGAAAAGTAGTGGGCCCGCAGGAACGTAATGAAGAGGTGATTGAAGCAAAGTCCACGGACTTATGATACTAAACAATTGATGTATATTTTTTTGTAGACAAACATAAAGCACAAACAAAGTCGCATTTTTCTACTGTCTGAAATCACCAGGTCGGGGTCTGGTGATTTTTTATGATGTTGTAAAAAAGTATTTCAAATTATGAAGTGATAAGTATAGTTTTGTAAATTAAAACATTGATTTGTTGTAAAAATTGGATGTAAGGCAAAAAATTAGATTTAAAAGTAATGTTAACTCTGCTAGGATAATATATCGTAGGAGGTGTGATTTGGTCTAAGGAGCTTGTATCATAACAGAAAAATACATAACACCTTTGACAATTAATGTTAATGAAAAAGAGAAAAATTGTTCTCATCGTTTGCTTGTTTACGATCTTTCTAACAGGCTCACGAGTTTTATGGTTGGAATTATTCGATAATTCAGATCAATCACATGCTGTAAAAGGGCAAATGGATTTAAGAAATTGGAATTTTAATGATGAACATGCCATTACACTCGACGGAGAGTGGGAGTTTTATCCTTATAATTGGTTAATTAGTGAAGAAAAGCACTTAGAATCTAAAAAGGTTCAATCTACATACATAGAGGTCCCTGAGGGATGGAGTTCTTCTTTACAAGAAGAAGAGATGAGCCCTTACGGTTACGGTACTTATCGCTTAAAATTACTCGTCAATCCAGAGGACAAAATAACTTACAGTATTCGAGTTCCGAGTGTTCGGAGTTCTTCTGAAATTTATGTAAATGGACGACAGTTAGCAAAATCAGGTGAAATTGGGGAGAAAGCAGAAAATACAGTGGCCAAAAATGTTCCATATACTGTTTCTTTTGAAGCAAACGGTCATAAAGAAATCGAAATTATTGTTCAGGCTTCTAACTTTAAGGATCCTCGTGGCGGCGGCATTGTTCGCTCCATTAAATTAGGAAAAGAAGATATATTAGCTAAGGAAACTCAATGGTCGATAGCTATGCAGCAACTAGTTGCAGTTGTTTTTTTTATACACGCGATCTATTCTTTCATTTTATTTTTTATAGGGAACATGGAAGAAAAAAGATTACTTTATTTTTCTCTATTATCAATGAGCATTATGAATTATTACTTATTAGCAAGCGATGACAAATTATTATCTTATTTGTTTCCGATTAATTACGAATGGGGCTTTAAATTAGTTCATCTTGCTATAGTAGGGATAGGCTTTTCACTCATTCAATGCATAAAACATTGGATGCCTCAACATGTGAGTAAATATACACGTTGGTTTAGTATTTTGTGTGGTATAGCTGCATTTATGGCAATCGTGTTGCCTACTCGCTATATAGTAACTTATCAAGATATATATATATTTATTTTAGGTATTGCGTTAGTAATAACGATTCTAACGGTAATGAGAAAATCTATTAAAGAGGTCAGAAATAATATATTTTTACTTCTTGCCATTTTAGCATTTGGCAATAATTACATTTGGGATGGTCTACTTCTCATTTTTGGAATAAAAGTGATTATGTATCCATTTGATCTTATTATCACAATGGCTTGTTTGGCTACATTATGGTTTAAAGGATATGCAAAAGTTTATTCAGATACGAAAGAACTTGCTAATAAGCTTCAAAAGGCTAATAAGTTAAAGGATGAATTTCTTGCTAATACGTCTCATGAGTTACGAAATCCACTTCATGGGATCCTTAATATTTCTAAAGCTGTTTTGGAAAGAGAAGAACGTGTACTCAGTGACAAAAGTGTCAAGGATTTAGAAACAGTGCTGTCTGTAGGAAGTCGTATGTCAATTATGTTAAATGATTTACTAGATGTCATGAGTTTAAAAGAAAATAACCCTAAACTAAAGTTTAGAACTGTTTCGATTCAAGCAATTGTATCAGGTGTATTAGATATGCTCTATGTTATGGGTGACGGAAAACAGATTCAGTTAATGAATCAAATCCCTGAAAATTTCTCAAAAGTAATGGCTGATGAAAATAGAGTGATTCAAATTGTTTTTAATGTACTTCATAATGCGGTGAAATACACAAACGAAGGTGAAGTGAAGATTTCTGGTCATGTAAGAAATGGGATGGCGGAAATTGTGATTTCGGATACTGGTATTGGAATAGATGAGGAAACCATTGAACGTATATTTGAACCTTATGAGCAGGGTACTCTTAGTAAGGCAATGATAGAAGGCGGATTTGGGCTAGGACTGAGTATTAGTAAACGTTTGGTTGAACTACATGGGGGAACATTACGGGTAAAATCAGTTGTAGGGAAAGGGTCAGAATTTACGTTTACTCTCCCAATATCTGACGGAACGGATGAGCAAACAAATGTAGCACTGCTATCAGATGAGAACGAAGTATCAGCGGTAGTGACTCCTACAAATCCATTTGATGATCGGATTGGAAATCAATCTATTATGGAAGCGAATAGACCTAGAGTATTGGTCGTCGATGATGATCCAGTTAACTTAAGAGTTATCGAAACAATACTTTCTATAGAAAAATACGACTTAGTATCGGTTACAAGCGGTAATAAAGCTCTCGAAATATTAATGTCACAAGAGTGGGATTTAGTCATATCAGATGTAATGATGCCAAATATGTCTGGGTACGAATTAGTTCGTACAATTCGTCAGCATTTTTCAATAACTGAACTACCAGTTTTACTTCTCACAGCAAGGAGTCAGCCGCAAGATATTAAAAATGGTTTCTTATCTGGTGCGAATGATTACGTTACAAAACCAGTGGACGCTTTAGAGTTAAGATCAAGAGTGAATGCATTAACCGATGTTAAACAATCTGCACAACAACGACTTCGAATGGAGGCAGCTTGGCTTCAGGCACAAATACAGCCCCATTTTTTATTCAATACATTAAATGCGATTATTACGTTAAGTGAAATTGATATCGAGCGAACTAGTAAGCTACTTGAAGCACTAAGTGATTTTTTAAGAGAATCCTTTAAGTTTCAAAATATTGATGAACTTGTTCCACTGGAAGACGAAGTAAATCTTGTTCAATCTTATATATACATTCATAAGGAACGTTTCGGGGAGCGGATTAACGTAACGTGGGATCTAAACGTTTCCACAGACGTCATGATACCATCACTAACCATCCAACCATTAATTGAAAATGCTTTGAAACATGGGATATTGCCCCGTGAAAATGGCGGGAATATTCATATTAGCATTGAAGATTTCGACACGTATATTGAGATCTCTGTGTCAGATGATGGCACTGGAATGGATGAAGCTACGATGGAACGTTTACTTGAAAGAAAATCGGAAAGTTCAAATGGCATTGGATTGCTTAATACAGATCTTCGCTTAAAACAACATTACGGTAAAGGACTTCAAATTAAAAGTAAGCCAAATCAAGGTACAACCATATCGTTCGTAGTTCTTAAAAAGAAAGAAAAGTCAAAGCAGTTTAAGCGTCAATTGAATGTAAAATAATAATATTCAATAAAGCTACACTACCATTTTATAATGTGGTGTAGTTTTATAAAAATATTGTCCATTTAAAATCCTGTTTACACAGGGTTTTTTTTTAAAAACTTTTTTCAGCAGGTGTCACTGAAAAGGAAAGGAGTACTTTAGTGGAAGCACGAACTCATGCATACATGTTACTTATTACGAAAACAAAGATCTTTGTAAAAAACAAAAGATATGCATAGGACTATTCAAAATCCATATGATAGGATGGAGTTTGAATCAATAATAATTTTTGAACGTATATTTTAGGTGTTTTGTTAACCTGAAAGGAGCAAGTAAGTTTGTTCTTGAACCATTGGAATGTATTAGAAAGTACATAATAAAGAACAGATAACCTTAATTAGTTATCTGTCTTTCAGCAATCAATTTGTAAAAGGATCTTCTATTTCATATAGATAATTTTTCTCAAGATTTTCTTTTGTTTCAGCATTAACGGTTTTCTCTTTTGCTTCTGCTTGGTCACTAGCTGGTGCTTCGTCATGAGAAGAACAGGCAGTCAGTAAGAACGCAGTCATTGCCCCGAAATACAAAAATTTTTTCATTGCTACAACCTCCGTTATTGTTTGTTACGTTTTAGATTGTGCAATTACACTTAGAATATAACGGAAATGGCGATGATAAAAATTTCTTTTGTAACGAAAAATGGAAAATGAAAGTTTGACAATAAAAAGGAGGATTATGCGTTTATTTTACTAATCACTTATATTTTTTTAACTAATTTTCTAAGATCACGACTAGTATTTGGCAAAGACATTTGAATATAGTCATCAATTTAACTGGATGTTTCGGGTTGGCTAACTGCAATATTTTCTAGGTTTTTATATTGACATGGGAAATTGAATCAAGAAAAACAGAATCGTCTATTCGGCATAATTAATGTACATACGAAAACACTAAGAAAATCTTAAGAATTGGTGTGTGTGTTTGTTAAGATTTAATTAGTATTATATCCTTATACGAATCCTATAGGGGCGATCACATGAGCCTAAAGAGATGGAGGAGTGAATGTAGTTGAACATTTTGATTTGTGATGATGATAAAGAAATTGTAAGGGCGATTAGCATTTATTTAGAAAATGAGGGATATCAAGTATTCAAAGCTTATGATGGTATAGAGGCAATCGATCTTATTAGAGATCACGTTATTCACCTAATTATTATGGATATTATGATGCCAAAAATGGATGGGATTACGGCGACGATGAAGATTCGGCAAGATAATATGATTCCGTTAATTATGCTTTCTGCTAAGTCGGAGGATTATGACAAAATACTCGGATTAAATATCGGAGCAGATGATTATATGGCCAAGCCGTTTAATCCATTAGAACTTGTGGCTAGAGTGAAATCGCAGCTAAGAAGGTATACGACATTTGGGAGTCTTGAGGTGAGTAGTTATGTTTTTCAAACGGGCGGGCTCATGATTGATGATGAACAGAAAGTTATTACCGTTGATAAACAAAAGGTTCATTTGACACCAGTGCAGTATAAAATTTTAAAGCTTCTCACAGCAAATGCTGGGAGAGTATTCACGATGGAAGAAATTTACGAAAGGGTATGGAATGAAAAGGCTATTAATCCAGAAAATACGGTTTCGGTTCATATTCGAAAGATTCGAGAAAAAATTGAAATTAATCCGAAAGAGCCGAAGTATTTGAAAGTTGTATGGGGAGTTGGGTATAAAGTTGAGAAAGTGGAGAAATATTAGTCATGCACTCATTACGAAAGTGGGTGTGTTCCTGATTGCGATTGTTTGTTTAACTGGTACAGCGAAGGCAATTATCAACATGGAATTTAATGAGGTTCATCTTAGTAGTATATATCAAGATAATTATTTTGAAAGCCGAGCATTCGCTAATGAAAGTTACAGCCTTATTGCTACCGTAGCGCAATTAATTGGAAAATACAAAAGTGAAGAACATATTTTAAGCGGTAAGACACTAACAGAAGAAGATATTAGGGAAATCGAAGAAAATTTATATAATGATTTCCGTAATTCATACAGATATAATCCAAATTTGAGTGAAGTGGAAAATAAGCGCATATATCAAGAAAAATATGCGGATGCCATAAATAGTAAAAAAGAAGAAAGCATAAAAGAACAGGTAAGAGAATTTTATCGGTTACTCAGCACACTAGAAGCATATGAAGGGATCGTGTTTTATGCGAGTGACGGTGAATATGTATTCTCCAATAGTAAATTAAATAAGAAAGAGCAATTTGAATCATTTGGTGCATATATGCTATTTGAGGATTATCAACAAAAGCTCTATCCAAATGAAGTGAAAGAAAGTCAATACTTGGATTACTTTACACACGAAGTTGAAAAGTTGAATCCACAAACAGACGTCATTTATGTGGCGTTTAAAGAATCTTTCTTACAACAAAAAATGCCGGAATGGGAAAAAGACAAAGCGATTGCCAAAAGTTTTCTTAATGAATTCATTGTATTTCTAGCTGGATTTATTTTATCTTTTGTTTATTTAATCATGGTTATTGGAAGAACGTCATTTAAAGAAAAAGAAATTCATTTTCATGTCATTGACAAACTATATAATGATCTCAATATTGTAATAGTCGTTTGTTTAATATCGATGTGGATAGCAATGATTGTTGAAGTGTTACATGATATGTACATGCTCCTCACGATACCTATTTTTATCATTGCCTTACTGATGATTTTATCACTCGTCAAGCATATCAAAAATATTTCATTATTTAAGCATACACTCATATATCAAATTCTCAAAAAAGTTTTTCTTTCAGTAAAAAATGTATTTGATAATGGCAGTATGGGTGTGAAAATTGTGATGCTTGTCATTGGCTATCCATTAGTAGTTGCTGCAACGTTTTTCGTGTTTCCTATTACCATGGGTTTAGCTGCCTGGTTTGCGATGAGAAAGGTGAAGTCGTTTAATCGCATTAAAGAGGGCGTAGAGCAAATTAAGAATGGGGATCTTCATCATCGCATTGAAGTAGACGGAAAAGGAGAGTTTAGCCAACTTGCGGCGAATATTAATAGTATTACTGATGGGTTAAAAAAGTCGGTGGATAGTGAGATCAAGAGCGAGCGTTTAAAAACAGAGCTCATTACGAATGTTTCCCATGATATCAGAACGCCTTTAACGTCAATCATTACGTATGTCGATTTATTAAAAATAGAAAACGACCCTGAAATGATTGCTGAATATGTAGACGTGTTAGATCAAAAATCGAAAAGACTCAAGCTCTTAACGGATGATTTATTTGAAGCTGCTAAAGCGTCAAGTGGAAGTATGCCTGTTCAGTTAGAACGGATTGACATAGTATCATTACTAACGCAAGGAATAGGAGAAATGGGTGAAAAAATTGAAGCGTCGTTATTAGAATTTAAGTTAGCCTACCCAACAGAAAAGGTGTATGTGAAGGCTGATGGTAAACTCCTATGGCGCTCCATCGAAAACTTATTCTCGAATATTTTTAAATACGCACAGCCTGCATCAAGGGTATATATTGATGTTGAAGATTTAGGGAATGAAATACTCGTGACATTTAAAAATATTTCAGCATACGAATTAAATATTTCAGTCGATGAGCTAATGGAACGCTTTAAAAGAGGAGATGAATCTAGATCAAGTCAAGGTACCGGTTTAGGGTTGTCGATTGCTGAAAGCCTTATTCACATCCAGCACGGAAAGTTCTTAATTCAAGTAGATGGCGATTTATTCAAGGCCATGATTTATCTACCGAAAATTCAAAATGATTAATGTAGTGTAGCAAAGGAATAGGATATATGAGTGTCCTATTCTTTTTCTGTGTAAGGTATAGCTAAAAATAAGCCTAGATTTAATAAATCAGAGCCTGCTTTTTTCAATGGCAGGCTCTAATATCATACACACCTTTAAAGTTCTAATCGCATAGTACAGCTTGTTTCCTTATTTCCATGTTTTTCATACAAGACAAAAGCGCCATTATTTTCTGCTAAGACACTTAACTCCAAGTAATCAAGCTTACGTTCATCGGCCCATTTCTTTGCCTCTCGTAGCAATATTGAACCGATGCCTTTACTTTGATATTGTCCGCCAACAATTACATCCATAATATACGCATAACTATGCTGGACGATACAAGAATAAGGAGGAGTAGTTAATTCTTGAATTAGTAAAAAGCCGGCAATACTGTGATCTATTTCAGCAACAAAAATATCTGATTTTTCTTCTGAAATTGTGTTTGTAAGAAACTTTACATCCTGTTTTGTTGGAGCTATGTACTTTGGTTGCAGTTTTGACATCTCTAAAAACAGTTCTTCATATAATATTTCTATTTGCGGAATATCTTCCAATGTTGCAACTTTAATATTCATGTTCTACCTCCATTCGAATTTTATACCATTTCACTTTACCGTATTTTTATATTTTCGAAAATAATCAGTAAATTGAATAAAAAACTCAAATAGCTAACACCGTATAAACCGCAGGGGATTTCCAATACTAAAGCTGTTTTAAAATATTTAGTATGAGAAGGAGGCTATCAACAGTGAGATTTTTTGCATGGGGACTTTTAGGTGCCGCAGCTATTTTTGGCGTAATGAAACGCCAAGCGATGTCAGACAATGCACATCAAATGACAACGTCTTCCCAGGAAGGCACGACACCAGTACAATTAGTTGCAAACAGTAATCCACTTACCGCAAATACACCAAAACAATAATTAATGCACTTCAAGCTTATAGACACTGTAAAGGTCTATAAGCTTCTACATAAAAAATGAAAGCCTAATTTTTCCTTTACAAAAGTATCCAGAAAAATGTATAGTTATGTTAAATATATGGTGAAACGGGGTTTTGATTATTTATGATGAAACTTATTAATGGCTAATAAAATTTTAAAAAATTTTATAGTGCAATAACGCAAATTAAGGTGTATACCTTAATTCTTTTTAGTTCGCCCTTTGCACAATAGCGATTAGAAGTCATCATATCTATTCAAATCATATATTTTTAATATCTCCTATAAGCCTCTAGCAGGGTCAAGGCAAAATCCGGACGTATAGTTTATTTGTACAGAAGCTAAAGCCCATCGAAGTGACAGCTACAATGACACTGAGGAGTATTAATCTATATTGAATTTAAATTTGACTATGAGAAGGATTTCTTCTTATAGTTTTTTTTATGTCTTTTTGGGGGTGTGCAAAATGGTAATGTCTCAATTACTTACTTTGAGCTTATAAAATAGAGAAATGAGGCGTAAATATGACAAATTATCAATTAATAAATGATTACAAGGACAATCAAAAATATAGAGAAAGTTTCAATGAATTAGCAAAGTTAATTTTTGGATTAGATTTTAGCCAATGGTATGAAAAAGGATGCTGGAACGATCAATATTGTTGTTATTCATATATCGATGGTGAAAAAGTAATTGCAAATGCATCAATAAGTAAAATGACTGTTGCTGTAAACGGTAAGGATTTTAAAGCCATACAAGTTGGAACAGTAATGACGCATCCAGATTATCGTCATAAAGGTTTAGCAAAAAAATTAATGAATGTCATTATTGATAAATATGAAAAACAATACGATTTCATCTATTTATTTGCGAATGAAACAGTCTTAGATTTCTATCCGAAATTTGGGTTTTCAAGAGTACAAGAAAGTAGATATTTCTTAAATGCTGATGGTTTACAGAAAAAATCAAACATAACAATCCGGAATTTAGACGTTGAAAATATCAACGATGTATCTTTATTGAAATTGTATGCAAAGGAAAGAATGCCATTATCGTCTGTTTTAGATGTGAAAGAAAATGAAAGTTTACTTATGTTCTATTTTCTTATTGCATTTCCTAATTCAATTTATTTTATCGAAGACGAAGACGTTATAGTATTATTCGAAGAAGAGGGTGAGGAATTACATCTTTTTGATGTTGTAAGCCGCAGTAAGATTGATGTAATAGAAGTTTTAAGCTACATTACTACATCGGATATAAAAAGAATTATTTTTCATTTTATCCCTGATTGTCATGATCTAGAGTCTGAAGTAATTGAAACTGAGGACGATGTATTGTTTATTCGGCCGATGATAGAATTCGGGACAGAACGACCGTTATTTCCATTAACATCGCATTCGTAAAGCCAGTTAAATGTTTGAATACAGTTAAATTAAAGAGCTTTTTCTATTATAAAAATAAGTAAAAAGGGTGATTCAACTTGATACAAATAAAAAGGATATATAAAGAAAATTTCCCACAAGGCAAAAAAATTATTTATCAATACAGCTCCAATAATTATTATGATGTTTCCTTTAAAGAACGAGAAAATGGCTGGGCTGTTGATTTTACGTTAAAACATTTCGATACGCCATTTCACAAGTATTTGGAAGGAGAAATTTTTGAGGATCATATAGAGGATATTGAATGTTATATTGCTGAGTTAAATGGAGAAGAAGCGGGAATTGTTAGTTTTAATCATGAGAAGTGGCATCATGTGTTAAGAATTAATGATATTCATATTGATCAAGCCTATCAACAGCAAGGCATTGGTAGTAAGCTCATGGCTTTGGTCAAAAAGCGTGCAGCAGAAGTTGGGGTGAGGGCAATCGTTTTAGAAACACAAACGTCTAATTTTCCTGCTATACAGTTTTACAGAAAACATGGATTTCATCTAATTGGATGTGACTTAATAAGTTACTCCAATAAAGATATTGATAAAAGGGAAGTAAGAATTGAAATGGGACTTGTACTTGAATCGTAATTATCGAAAAAAGGAGTGCAAAGTGTGGTACATCCACCATTAGCCATCGTGAAGTGAAATTCTAATAACTGTTTGTACCCGCGTTTACATCGTTCATGTCATGCAATTTCCACTTTAAAGAAGGCTGTTTTTGAAAAGATTGTTGCTATTCAAGAACGGGCAGTTTAATTGCATAAGGAAAAATGTGGTTTTTGTTTGAATTTATGCAATAATAAATCAATCAAAACATAATTCAGGGAGGTTTTTATGCAAACTGCACTACCAGCTACTTCTATGTTTCTAATTATTGGATTGTTCATTTTAGTTCGTAGAATCCGTTCTATGTACAAACCAACCAAAGGGAGAGGAACGCGAATAATTCTTCCTCTTCTATTTTTAACACCAGGATTTTCATTTTTTCTAAACGCTTCTGGGAACGTCACATACCTTCAATTATCTATAGCAATTTTTTTAGGGGTAGGTTTTTCTATTCCTCTTATTTTATGGTCGAATTATGAATTACGAAATGATGGTTTAATTTATGCTAAGAAAAGTCCTGCTTTTATAATCACTTTCTCCATTATGATTGCTTTACGTTATTTTTTTCGACAACATATTTCTACTATCGAACCAGGTACACTCAATATGCTAATTTTCTTACTTGTTATTTGTTATTTAATTCCTTGGAGAATAGCTTGCTATATAAAGTATAAAAATGTTCTTAAACTAAAAAATACAGTCAGTTTGTAGAACTTCGTATATCTCTAACCTTCCAAATAAAAAGTATAAGTTTGTCGATAAATACACTTAAACTAGCCGGGTGCTTAGTTGAAGAAGATAACCAAACTAGAAGCAACAATCTTTTAGAAAACAGCCTTAAAGAAATAAAAAAAGAGAACACGTTTATAATCGTGTTCCCCCTAAGAAACCATATTATTATCTACTTTGAGTTTGAAGTGCTAATTTAACGCCTAGTCCTATATAAACGAAACCAACAGCCTTTTCAAGCCAACGCGAACCATTGTTTGTTGTTTTCGTAAAGATTTTTTCACCAATAAAGCTTGTAATAATAGCTAACAAAATAGTATACAAAGCGCTCATCACAACAAAAGTAATGCCTAAAATCAATAATTGTACAGTGATGGATTGGCCATTATGTTGAACAAACTGTGGTAAAAACGCTAAGAAAAATAGTGCAGTTTTTGGATTTAAAATCTCCGCTAAAAAACCTTGTCGGAACGAAGTACTTGCCGGACTTTGTTCAACAGTTGGTTTTTCTATTTTTTGTGGTTTTGTTAGTAGCATTTGAATACCTAAATAAACAAGGTATGCAACACCAATATATTTCACTACTTCAAACGCAGTGGCAGATTTCATTAAAATGGCAGATAACCCTAAGACAGCTGCTAACGTATGGACTAAGTCACCTAATCCAATGCCTAATGCAGTGAAAATACCGTTCTTTTTACCACCTTTCAGCGTTTGCGTAATGGTAATGATAACAGCAGGTCCAGGAATTAAAAATAAGAGAAGAACTATTGCAATAAAAGATAACATGTTAACCCATCCTATTCTAATAAACTAAACATTCAAGTAAGACAATAATAAGATTAACTTAATGAATGCAAAAAATATTATATGCTATCTTCTATATAACTGTCGATAATGAAATACTAAAATAGAAGTGAACTAAATATTTATAAAAATCAGAAAATAAACTAGTGATATTTGTATAGTGAAATATATTATTGAATTATAGTGAAGTGAGTGTATGTTTTGAAGCAAGTAATACTTAAATTTCTAAACGAGATCCGTTGCTAGTGCCAAATAGATAATAGATAACTAAAGTTATTTTGATTGACAAATCTAATTAGCATCAGTCTTTGCATATTATATGAATGAATTTTTTTAACTGAAGGCTCTATTCCAATATGGCGGAACATCTGTGGGTCATTCGCAGACATCGGCACACGTAGGGGCAAGGTTAATCCTCAATACGGATTGCTGATTGAAGTAATAGCAGATGTTATAGCTATTTCAGATGGTGTATTTTATAATTCTGGTCCTTCCCAGAAAAACTATCGGATGGATTTAAAGAGTGCTGTGCATATTAAAGGTAAAGATGGGGAAAAACTTTCCGTATCAAAATGTCCCTGCCCATATTTGGCCACTCAATAAGGAAAACTACTAATTTAAAATAGTACAGTCACATCTATAGTAGGATGTGGCTTTTATTTTGAAATTCAAACAAAAAAATAGTACCAACTACTAATAATTAATGCTAGAATTAGGTGATAAAATTATTGGAGGTTTTTTGATGCTAGATATTCAACAAATACAAGAGGTTTTACTACATCGTTATCCTTTTTTGTTAGTGGATAGAGTATTAGAATTAGAAGAGGGGAAGAGAGCAGTAGCCATTAAAAACGTCACGATAAATGAAGAGTTCTTTAATGGACATTTTCCTAATTACCCAGTAATGCCAGGTGTATTAATTGTTGAAGCATTAGCGCAAGTGAGCGCAATTATTATGCTTACAAAAGAAGGGAACCAAGGAAGACTTGGATTACTGGCAGGTATTGATAACTGTCGCTTTAAAAAACAAGTGAAACCTGGTGATCAACTGCGTCTTGAAGTGGAAATTACACGCTTAAAGGGTGCCATTGGTAAAGGACGCGGGGTTGCAACTGTTGACGGGGAAATAGCTTGTGAAACAGAGCTTATTTTCGCATTCGGAAACTAAGTCAATTCGATTAATAAGTGCTGCAATAATCATTGCAGTGCTTTTTTTGTGTGCTGTGTCAAAAGGGTATTTAAAATTATATTGAATAATATAGTAAATGAATGACTTTTAAATGCAAGTGATTACATGAACTATCCATTAGCTCTTTTTATAGCATTTGTAGCATGGAATTGATCATCCTCACAAATATACCTGTAATTCATCTCAAGCAGATCAAAAAAGAGAAGCTCTAGTGGCTAGCACAACAACCAACTATCCAACAATTAGGTTTTTAATACTAACAAGCCAAAGTCACTGATCGAGGTAGTCCGCCTTTCTTTAGAAATAAGCCTAAGCGGCGCGATTTAACAATGTCAGAAACAAGGTCTGCAAAGTTCTTTTGATATCTAAAGAGGAATTTAATTCATCCAGCTACAAAATAGACATAAAAATCCAAAAATGAAATATTTAAGGGGAAAGGAAAATTGTATACTTAAATTAAAATAATGAGAACTAATTATGAAGGGGAGATTTTATATGTCGTTAAGTACACCATTTATTAAAGATGTTCCTGATGAAAATGTGAAATTTTCTGTTATCATACCTGCTCATAATGAAGAAAAATATATCGGTGCGTGTTTAGAGTCTATTGCAAAGTCTGCACAACCCTATAAAGATCAAATTGAAGTTATCGTAGTGCTAAATCGTTGTACGGATAAAACGAAAGAAATTGCACAGTCCTACAATTGCGTGACATTGGAAAATAACGATAAAAACTTATCCAAAATTAGAAATGCTGGGGCTACGTTAGCAAAAGGTGAAATTCTTATTACAATTGATGCTGATACTCGAATGACAGAACACTTATTATCTGAAGTTGAAAAGCATTTAGCATCTAATCAATACATTGGAGGAGGCGTGAATGGTAATTTTGAAAGAATGTCCTTAGGTATCGTTGTTTCTAGCTTGGTGCTAATTGTTCCTTTACTTTTCAAGTACGGAGTTATCTCTGTGGGAATCTTTTGGTGCTATAAAAAAGACTTTCAGGAAGTAAACGGTTTTAATGAGAATATGCTAATGGCAGAGGATGCTGATTTTGCTAAGCGTTTAAAAGTATGGGGCAAGAAGAACGGAAAAAAATACGGAACAATTAAAAATGGGATGATAACTTCTTGTAGACGATTTGACCATCATGGCGACTGGATGTTACTGAAACGTCCAGATATAGTTTTTGCTTATCTCAAAGGTACGAATAAAAAGGCTGCAAATGAAGCCTATTATGATGATCAAACAAGGTAATGATACCTCCTTAATGTGTAATTTCGGCATGAAAATTTTTTAGACCACTTCGTTGTAAACGAGTGGTTTTTTTATGTGTAATTCTTTAGATTTTCTTAAATATTAAGACTTTGCATGACAGTAAGTTTAACGGAATGATATGATGTTGGATGATTTAAATCAATGTTTTAAACAAAGATGAAGTTATTTGAATAAAGGTGGTTATGAGCATGGATATAAATATTCTTGTAGTTGATGATGAAAAGGAAATTGCGGATTTAATTGAACTTTATTTAAAAAATGAAAATTTTAATGTTTATAAATTTTACGATGCACATGAAGCGTTAGCGTGTATACACTCGATCAAATTGGATCTTGCTATTCTTGACATAATGATGCCTGAAATCGATGGTTTTGAAATTTGCCGAAGAATTCGGGAACAATTTCATTTTCCGGTGATTATGTTAACAGCGAAGGAAGAGGAAATAGATAAAATAACGGGGCTTACATTAGGGGCTGATGACTACATAACTAAACCATTTCGTCCATTGGAGGTTATTGCAAGGGTTAAGGCTCAAATTCGCAGATTTACAAAGTACAATCATCAGGAATCATTACAAAATGACCCGACTATTGATTTTTCAGGCTTAATTTTAGAGCAAAAGACTCGAAAATGTATGTTAAATGAAAAACAACTATCTCTTACTCCTACAGAGTTCTCCATATTGTGGTTTTTATGTGTAAATCGAGGGCGAGTCATTTCATCAGAAGAATTATTTCAAGAAGTATGGGGGGAGAAATATTATAGTAGTAACAATACGGTAATGGTTCACATTAGGCATTTACGAGAAAAGATGAATGATTCCGCAGAGAACCCTAAATTCATAAAAACTGTCTGGGGAGTGGGGTATACTATTGAAAAATGACTTTGGGAAACTAAAAAGAACTATCATGCTTCAAATTTTGTTGATTTTAGTAATCACATTGTTGGTAGGCTATTTCATAAGCTATGTATTTATTGATGGTGTCTTACAAGCCGCTTTCGCTGATTGGTTTATTCGATTTTGCGAAAACGTGCTACAGCTTGACTATTATTCGGCACAGAGAGCTTATGGAATATTATTTCGACAAAATAAATCTCTTTGGTTAGCGATAGGCTTAATTATTTTGCTATTAGTAATTTTTTATTTTGCACTTTCTCGGTTTACGAAGTATTTTAACCAAATTGCCATAGGTGTTAATATGCTTTCGGAGGAATCAAATCAGGAAATAAGTCTTCCTTCTGAGTTAGATTTTATGGAGAAAAAATTAAATGATGCTAAAAATAAATTAGAAAAACGGGCAAAGGATGCACAGGAGGCTGAACAGCGCAAAAATGATCTTGTAGTTTACTTAGCCCATGATATTAAAACACCACTGACATCTATGATTGGTTACTTAAGTCTGTTGGATGAGGCAAAGGACATGCCTGTAGACCAAAAAGAAAAGTATGTGAAGATTTCATTAGAAAAATCATATAGGCTAGAGCAGTTGATTAATGAATTTTTTGAAATCACTAGATTTAACTTACAGTCCATTATTCTAGATAAAGAATCCATTAATATAAATTACATGTTAATGCAATTGGCAGATGAATTTTATCCCTTATTGGCCCCTAAAGGACAGCAAGCAATTGTGAATATCGAGGGAGAAATGAAGGTTTTTGCGGATGCTAATAAATTAGCGAGGGTATTTAATAATATTTTTAAAAATGCCATAGCATATAGCGATGACAACAGTATAATTCATATTAGCGCACACCATCAAAATGACCAAACATTTATTTCATTTACAAATAAGGGGAAAACAATTCCGCCAGAAAAATTAATGATGATTTTTGAAAAATTTTATCGTTTAGATTCTTCTAGATCGACTCAATCAGGTGGGGCAGGTCTTGGTCTTGCAATTGCTAATGAAATAGTCCATGCTCATGGAGGAACGATATCAGCTTCAAGTAATGATGAAAAAACAGTTTTCACTGTAATGCTTCCAACACTTTCTTAAGAAATCTTAAGAATTCTATAATAGATTATTAAAAAAGAGCTCCTTCTTATATGTTTCAATAAAGGCATAGAGAGAAGGAGTTGTTTTTATGTTTAAAAGAAACAGATTTTATAGCCTAATATTAATGATTTTTGTTATTTTGATGTACATGTTTGTAAACGAATTCCAAGATTCAAAGTCAGAAATAATTGATAATCTTCAGCTGGATATACCAAATAAAAGTGAAATAAATCTTGATGTAAATTTACATAGCTCAAATGCTATTTTAGTGAATTTAGACACAAATAAGATATTATTGGACAAAGGTAGTGATGAAATTATTTACCCTGCTTCTTTGACGAAGATCATGACGGTTTTAGTTGCTATTGAAAATATCCCGAATTTACAGGAAAAGATTTTGCTTCCTAAAAGTATATTTAAGAATTTGTATGAAGGAAATGCCTCTATGGCAGGCTTTCTTCCTAATGAAGAGGTAACAGCAGAGGATTTACTTTATGGTTCAATGCTACCTTCTGGTGCAGATGCTTCTATTGGTTTAGCCGATTATATTGCTGGGTCGGAGAGTAAATTTGTAAAGTTAATGAACGAAAAAGCTAAACAGCTAGGAATGAAAAATACACATTTTATGAATGCTACAGGACTCCATCATCCCGATCATTATACGAGTGTGAAAGATATTTCGATACTTTTACAATATGCTTTAACCAATAACACCTTTAGGGATATTTATACGGCTGAAAGATACTCAATAAAGTCAACGAATCTCCATCCAGAGGGAATGACGCTGACGAGTCGAATGTTTAAAAATTTGAATGTAAATGAAAATATGAGAGGAGAAATAATTGGTGGCAAAACTGGCTACACAGTGCAAGCAGGCTTATGTTTAGCAAGTCTAGCAACGATTAATGGCGAGGAGTATATTTTAGTAACAGTAGGTGCTAAAGGTGACTCACGAACAGAGCAATTCAATATTACAGATGCATTAGCTGTCTATCGACAACTAAACTAATTAAGACTGTATAAATGTTAATCAGAATACTATAAAATTTTGTCGAAAATAACATACAACCTTTCCGTCCTTTCATATACTTTAATTATCTGAAAGATTTGGGTGACTATAAACATGTTTTCTATTTTAAATAAGGTCATTAAATCTGGTAAACCAGTATGAGAGGATGAGGGGTTTGAAGCATCCCGGCACAAATGTTTTTGAAAATAAAGAGGAACTATTCATACCTAAAAAAGCATTAGATAAAGATTTTTGTGATCGATTAGTGAAAAAAATCCATAAAAATATTCTAAATGAAAATATAGCAAACGATGTTTATATGTCATATTTCGTGATTTTTGATCAAAAGTATACATTGAAAGAAATTCAATATTTACTAGATGTTTTGAAATTGCAAGCAAATGAAATTATTAGATCAAAGCCGATTTTTATTACATTATGTGGTGTGCTATTATCGTTAATTACAATCATTGCCTCTGCCATTAATACAAAGTTGATGATTGGAATCTCATTTGTCCAAATAGTTGCTCTTGCAGTATTAAGTTTTAATGTAGCAGTATTGTTTATTTCTTATAAAATAGAAAAAGAATATAAAAGGATATACGAAGTCATTAAATTAATCGATTATTATTTAAGCTTTTATAAGTAGGGGTGGGAATTATGCAAAATATTATTGATCAATTAACTTGTTGGATAAATAAAGTGCCAATAGAGTTCCGGCAAATGTCTGAATTAGAGATTTTACAGCGACCAGCGCCTCAAAAATGGTCGAAAAAAGAGGTGTTAGGGCATTTATGTGACTCTGCCATTAATAATCTGCAAAGGTTCATTAAAATACAATACGAAGAGGAACCATTTGTACTAACTCCATATAATCAAGTTGAATGGGTAAAAATCCAAGGGTATCAAGAGTTACCAATTGATGAAATATTGGATTTATGGGTGAGCTTAAATAAAAAAATACTAAATGTTATTAAAAATATCCCCAATGAAAAACTAATCCTTCAATGTGATATTGGAAGTAATGAACCTAATGAACTCATGACCTTACAGTGGCTTATCCAAGACTACTTAGAACATATGGAACATCATATAAAAAAACAGATTTTAACTTCTTTTAGCGGGTTTCCAAACACTCACTGAAAAAGAGGGACTCAGTCTAAGAACGCCACACCTTGTGGCAATTTAACTGTGCTGACGCTTCGCTTTCGCCGGTTTTATCTGTGCGAAAGCGAAGCGTCAGCAACACTGTTTTACCTGTGCGAAAGCGAAGCGTCAGCAACACGGTTTTATCTGTGCGAAAGCGAAGCGACAGCAACAACAACAACGGTTTCGCACTGAGACAAAAACACATTGCTGTCGCTACGTTACCACTACACTTTCGCACAAAGCTTTTTAACACTTCGCCGTAATCGATTGGCGAAAAATGTATTTAACAATCCTTAAAAGGAACTTCTAACTTCAATCAGTTTTAGCTTCAAATATACACCAACAAAAAATTAAAAAAGAGCATTTTTTTTATCATTCCTCAAATAATAAGTCTAAATATTTTTAGTTGAGGAAGTGAAGATTTGAAAAAATTGTGGTTTTTAATACCTGTTTGTCTTTTAACGGTCTCCTTTTTTTATCTAAAAGTTGGCGCAGCAACATATGAAAACAAAGGAAGAAAGTATTATGAAGAAGCAGGACAAATTGTTTGGGAGATCAAAACGGAAGAAAAAATTGTTGCTCTAACCTTTGATGATGGGCCACATCGAAAGTACACATCTGAGATTTTAGACTTATTATCAAAATACAATGCGAAAGCAACTTTTTTTATTGTTGGCCAAAATGCACAAAAAAATCCTGAGGTGGTAGCAAGAATGTATAAAGAAGGCCATGAACTAGCTAACCATACATTTACGCATCCCTTAAGGACAAATGTCCCGAATTTACTTAAGGAGATAAAACAAACAGATGACACTATTCAGAACATCACTGGAACTAAACCTACTTTGTTCCGACCTGTTGAAGGCCAGTATTCAGATGCAATGATTGAAGCGATTGCAAAAGAAGGATATAAAGTGGTGATGTGGTCGTGGCATTTAGATACATTAGATTGGAAAAGTCCAGGAACGAATAGAATTGTGAATACTGTGTTAAATGGTGTTAAAGAAGGTAATATCATTCTTTTTCATGATGGAGGCGGCAATCGCCATCAAACTGTGAAAGCGATGGGAAAAATATTAGCTGAACTTGAAAATCAAGGATATCGATTTGTCACAGTTTCTGAATTACTCGATGAGCAGAGTAAAAAAAGCACAAACAAATAAGTATCCGTAATGATTGAAGCATTATGTTATTTTAAAATTTTTTTAATTTGCTGTAACTCAGAAATTAAATAATCGATTTGTTCTTTCATGTTTGCACTTTGTTTTACCTGATCATTTGTATTGTCATTTTTGGAATTTTGTAATGCTTCTAAGGCAAGACCTGCTGCAACTGCCTGTATGCCATCACCTAATGTAGAAATAGAGGCTCCGATGTAGGTGAGCTTAGCAGCAAAAATATCCAGTGAATCAGTAGATTGATTTTTAAATGTATTCTTATTCAATATTAAACCCTCCTTAAATAGTTCAAATCATTACTCATTTGTATGAAATATCGACAATGAGTAGTCCTATGTAAAGCACATAAACATATTAAATTTCTTCCTTTTGTCGAAATCAGGCTAAAAAAAATTAGCCTGATTTTATGTTCCTATGCGTACTTTAAACACCTTAATAGGGTATAATTACCATAATGATTAGGGGGTGATTGGCATTGGGCAAGGTTGAATTGGTGGAAATTAATGCTAAGCTTTTAGAAGGAATTGGGAGCTATTTTCTTAGAAGTAAGAAAAAATCAAATGGCTATATAATTAAGAATAAATGGCTGAATAATCGATTTGAAGAAGGCTTGAAATATGTTCAAGTAACCGCCAATAAAAAACAAGTAGGGTTTATTGAATATACAGAAGCAGAAAATTCATCTAGAGTGGTTCATGCTGATGGTTATGTAGTCATCCATTGTTTATGGGTAAGTGAAGTTGGAAAAGGATACGGTGCTCGATTAACTTCTTTCAGCAAAAGTCTTCCTCCTCTATAGGTGGTGAAATAAATGCGGGTTTCAGTTACTTTTCAGCGAGTGTCCAAACAGCCGCTGAAAGAAGTTAAAGCCTCCGGCGGATGTCACGGAAATCGGAAAGGATTGCTTAGGGGATGTTAGCCTAAGATCATCGCATCCATGCGATAACGGCGAACTGACCTGCATCGTGCAGGCCTAAGCACAAAGCCGATTCCGGACGCAATTATGCCGAGACATAATTGATTCAATAAATGTTTAGAAGATGCAAAAAAACTTGCAAAAAAAGGTGTTGTTGTTATTACGAATTCAACAACGTCTTGGGCGCCAAGTAAAGAAATTTTTTTGAAAAACAATTTTCAACTTATTGATACGGCACCATATGATTTTGAATTACTTGTTTACTCTTTGAGCAGTGAAGCGGAACAACCATATTTTCCGAATGATTGGGAAGAACGAGTAAAAAAATTTAACAATTTGACAATTTTACGTTCATTCCAATGTCCATATGTCGAAATTGCAACAGAAAATATTATAGCTGGTGCAAATACATTGAATATACCAGTGGAACTATTGATCTCAAAGGTAGAGCAGCGCTGATGGAACTGGCGCCAACCCCGTATGGTATTTTTTCTGTCATTTATAAAGGCCAGCTTCTTACTTTTCATAGGTTAACAATACATTCGGTGATAAAAAGATTAAGAGAACTTACGTCATAACAACAACGCAAATGATAGGAACATGCATAAGTGGACATGTATTTTCTAATATTCTATGAGGATATTAGTTGACTGCTTCGAAGAAATGAGTAAAATAGAAAATCAGTACCATTATATACCTACAACTTAGCAGATAACTGGAGTGTCTTTATAAAGAACTTCTGAGACATCTTTACTTTTACAAAGGCTACAAATAATATGACCTACATAGAATAAAGAGCTTATAATAAAGTGATTAGAAATGATGGATTTTAGGAAGATTGTTGTGGGACAAGATTTGTCATGAAATTTTGACAGTCTTTTTCTTTTCGTCTTCTCTATAACCTGTTAAGATGGTAATAGTGTGACAACAAGTTAGTGTATATGAGAGTGGTGACAATCAAGATGGATGAACAGAAAAAAGATAGTGTAGAACAGCAGCCAGAACAAACATCCCCTGCTGAAATAAAGCCAGCAGTACGATTTGTACAAATGAAACCGTTTAAATTTATCATGTTGATGTTCTTTACAATTCTTATTACTGCAGGCTTAACGATCTTTGCGTTAACATTCGGTGAAAAGAAAGTAGTTGAAGTGAAAGTACCGAGTGGGCGTGCAGAATTCACAAAATTATATGAAGCCTATGATTTACTTAAAAATAAGTATTACAAAGATATCGATGATGTAAAAGTGGTCGACGGCGCTATTAACGGTATGTTCGACGCATTAGATGATCCGTATTCTGATTTTATGGTGAAGGACGAAGCAGAACAATTTCAGTCTGGACTGTCTTCTAGTTTCCAAGGAATTGGGGCGGAAATTCAAGAACGTAACGGTTATATTACTGTTGTGTCACCTATTAAAAACTCACCTGCTGAAAAAGCGGGGTTATTACCACAAGATATTATCTTAACTGTGGATGGAAAAAGCATGCAAGGATTTACTGCTTCTGAAGCGGTAGCGCGTATTCGCGGCGAAAAGGGAACGCCTGTAAAATTAACCGTGAAACGTGGAACAAATGCTGAGCCTATTAATATGACGATTGTCCGTGACGAAATTCCGGTTGAAACGGTTTACGGTGAAATGCTTGAAGGGGACATTGCCCATATTCAAATCACGTCATTTAGTGAAAATACTGCAAAAGAATTTGAGAAGATTCTTGCGGATTACGAAGGTAAAGCAAAAGGCATCGTATTAGATTTACGTCAAAATCCTGGCGGCTACCTAGATGCTGCAGTAGAGATTTCGAATTTATTCGTTCCAGAAGGTAAAGCGATTGTACAAGTGCAACAAAAAGACGAGGAGCCGAAAATTACATCAGCTGTTTCTGGTAAAAAATATAATGTTCCAGTGACAGTACTTGTCGATAGCGGCAGTGCTTCTGCTTCTGAAATTTTAGCTGGTGCATTAAAAGAATCTGTTGGTGCTAAAATTGTTGGAGAAACATCGTTTGGTAAAGGTACAGTGCAAAATGTCGCACCATTAAAAGATGGCTCTAACCTTAAATTCACAACAGGAAAATGGTTAACACCAAATGGTAACTGGATTAACGAAAAAGGCATAGCGCCAGATGTAAAAGTGTCATACCCACCTTATGCATCATTACCATACTTAGATCCAACTATGGAAATGAAAATGGGTGTGCAATCTAACTCTGTAAAAGCGGCACAAGAGATGCTAGAAGTTCTAGGATATGAGCCTGGAAATGCAGACGGTATTTTTGAACAAAATACAGAAAGTGCAGTGAAAAAACTGCAAGCTGCAAATGGTTTTGAAGAAACTGGTGTTTTAACTGGCGATACAACGTATGCTTTAATGGATGCGTTACGTGCTAAAATAAAAGCAGAAGATCCTCAATTGTTAAAAGCAAAAGAACTTCTAACTGGTACACCAGCAAAAACTGAGTAAATTACAAACTAACAAAGTAGCTGTCGCAGTAGGCGTCTCTAATGGCCTCTAGCGACAGCTTTTTTAATAGGAGGAAAAAATGATGAAGGACGTATATTTATTTAGTGGTTTTTTAGGTAGTGGAAAAACATCCATGTTAACTGATGTTATTCGACAACTTAAGGAAAAGAATTTAAAGCCAGCTGTCATTATGAATGAGCTTGGAAAGCTACCATTTGACTCACAGGCTGTGGAAAAGGATATTCCGTTAAAGGAAATGCTAGAGGGCTGTATTTGCTGCTCTGGTGCCGAAAAAACAGAGGCGCAAATTCAATCTCTTCTATTAGATAGTGACTTTGATGTCCTGATCATTGAAACAACAGGTGCAGCACATCCTGTGGAAGCATTAGACGCTGTTTACTCACCGTTATTTGCAGAAAAGCTAAATGTCAAAGGCATTGTCACAGTTGCTGATTCGAAGCTGTGGTTGAACCGAGAAACATTAACTCCGCAAGTGCGCTCTTTATTTATGGAACAAATCCGTCACGCACATTTATTACTGGCCAATAAAACGGATCTACTAACAGAAGCTGAGCAGGCACAAGTTGTTTATGAGCTACAAGGCTTTAATCCACATGCCTTTATTTTGCAAACTACAAATGGACGCGTGCCATTACGTTTATTAGAAGATTTAAAGGCAACAGCTCAGGTGGATAAAGAAGATATTGTGAAAGCTCCTATAGCATCGATGCATCTAGGTTCACGATTAGTTGAATTTAAAGACGTTAACTTTACACAAGAACAATTTGAGGATTGGGTACGTACATTGCCTGAAACTGTGTATCGAATGAAAGGATACGTGCCAATTGAAGGTGTAAAAAATCCTATGCTGTTTCAATATGCATATGGAATGGTCCAATGGCTTCCAGAGTATGTAAAAATGCCTGCAAAACTCGTGATCATTGGTGAAGATGTAAGCGGATTAAACGTCATTGGTATTGAGTAAACGCTAAAGCTAGTTAAAATAGAAATCCTAAAGCTGCCAAATTCTACTTGTCAGACGAAAGTTTTGTTCGTTTCGTCTTTCTCAAAGTAGAAATTTTGGCAGTTTTTTTGTGTGAATGCGCACGAAAATCTATTTGAATATTGAAAATACTTAATAGTTTTTAAGAAGTGTCAACCCTATTTAAAACGTAAGTATTTCATAGGCTGGTGAAACCTGCTAAAAATTAAAGCCAATAACCCTCTATTTAACGCGAATCTATTTCTTGGATGGTGTTGCTAGAAGATGCTGGTAAGAAATTTATTAAAATCGTACTTTACGATTGTTTGCATAGAAGGAGGAATTGCAAAAATGAAAAAAACACTAACTGCAATTTGTGCAACATTTTTATTAGCAGCTCCAATTCAAATGGCTTCCGCTGCAGAAAATACTACAGAGGGGAACACAACTACAGACTGTAATAAAGTTGTTTATTCTTATAAATGGTCAAATCAGTGGTCAAATCAAAAATGGGTAGTTAAACAACCACAAACACAAGCACCATCAAAAGAAGTACAAGTACCAGAAAATAATCAAACAACAAATAACAATACACAAACGACTCAAAAAGATAATACAACTACTACACCATCTCAAACAAAACCATCAACATCTACTTCAGATGTGAATGCTTTTGAACAAGAGGTTGTAAAATTAACGAATGCTGAACGTACAAAAGCTGGTTTAGCACCATTTAAAACGGATGATAAATTGATGGCAGCTGCTCGTGAAAAATCACAAGATATGCAATCTAAAAAATATTTTTCACATACAAGCCCAACATTTGGTTCACCTTTTGATCGTATGAAAGCTTTAGGTATTACGTATAAGAGTGCAGGAGAAAATATTGCACAAGGTCAACGTACACCTCAAGAAGTAGTACAAGCTTGGATGGATTCTCCGGGTCACCGTGCGAATATTTTAAATGAGAAATTTACGCATATTGGTGTTGGCTATGTGAAATCAGGTAACTACTGGACTCAACAATTTATCCAAAAATAATCGTATAAATTGAATAGCTACATTGAATAATAGGATGTCCACTAAGTTGTAAAAAGCTTAGTGGACATTTTTTTAATGCGAAAATGCAAGGTTCTTTGGAAAAACGAGGGTTGATTTCCTTTCCGGCTGGGCTCTTTTCTGGAAGCTTCGGGGCAACAGATGATTTTTGCGCGAAAGCGAAGCGCGAGGAATTGTATTAGGAGATAGAGAATTTTTTATAATACATAGAATAGGGAATATGGGTGGCTTTCATAGGTTTGTTACTTCTATAAGTAAAAAAGCAAACTAGAGCGAAGTCTAGTTTGCTATTGTTGTTTTGGTCGTATTTGTAAATCTTTTTTGAACAAGTAATAAACGTATTAATAAAGTAATCGCGCCTGTAGTCAGACCTGCTACTAGTCCAATCCAGTAACCAAACGGCCCGAAGTCTGTATGAGTGGCCAGTACATAACCGACAGGTAAGCCGATCACCCAATACGAAATGATGGCCATAATAAATGTTACTGTAACATCCTTGTACCCTCTTAAAGCTCCTTGTACAGGCGCTTGGATAGCATCAGATAGCTGGAAAATAGCTGCGAATATTAAAAAATGAACGGCATACTCTAGCACTTTTCCATCAGTTGTATACATATTTGCAATAGGTTCGCGAAGGATAAAAAGAATACAAGCTGAAACAAAGCTAAATAAAATCGCGGTCCCGACACACAAATAGCTATAGAGTCTAGCATCGCGCATACGTCCAGCACCAATTTCAAACCCTACAAATATCGTTACACCCATCGAAATGCTAAGCGGTACCATATACAACAAACTAGTGAAATTTAATGCTATTTGATGAGCTGCGATGATTTCTGTACTGAAGCTACTCATCATCATAGTGACAGCAGAAAAAATACTCGTTTCTGCAAATAAGGATATTCCGATTGGCACGCCAATGATTAAAATTTCCTTCCAACGAAGCCATTCTAATTTGGGCCAGTCATTAAATAGGTGGAAACGTTCAAAAGGCTTACGTTTATCAATAATCCAAACTGTAATCAGGAAAACAAGCCAGTATGTAATCGCTGTTGCAACACCGGCGCCTACTCCGCCAAGCTCAGGTGCACCAAATTTGCCGAAAATGAAAATATAATTCAACGCAATATTAATAGGTGTTGTAAGTAATGTAATAATCATTGTAACGCGAGTTTGTCCAAGCGCATCGATAAAACAGCGCATGACAAAAAATAAAAATAGTGGTATAAGTCCAGCACACATCGATTGAATATAAGATTTAGCAATAGAATGTACAGAGGCTTCTAAATCCATCTTGCCAAGAATCCAATCTATACCGACTATTAATAAAATAAAAATAAGTGCTGCAAGAACGATGGCTACATAGATGCCTTGTTGAACAGCTCTTTTAGCTGCAAACTCATTTTTAGCTCCAACAAGCTGTGAGACAATAGGTGTGATCGCAAGGAGAATTCCAGATAGCCCTATATAAATAGGCATCCAAATAGAGGAGCCGATTGACACTCCAGCTAGATCGGTGGTACCGTACCGACTTGACATTAAAATATCGAAGAAAGAAATAAGATAAATAGCTACTTGCGATACTAAAATAGGTACGATAATTTTTAAGATTAATGCATATTTTTCTTTTAACGTAGTTGTTTGATTCATAGTGAATAATCTTCCTTTATTATCATAATTAAATTAGTATAGCATACTAAAAAAGAGTAAAGATGAAAAAATCAATTAAGCCTCGGCATAATTGCATCAGACTGAGTTCCGTTCTTTCAGCAAGTGATTGGACACCAGCTGAAAGAAGTTTAAAGCTTCATCTGTATCTTTTCGTTCGCATATAGTAAAATAAAAGACTGTATACAAAAGTATTATGGTTACAATGGCTTTTACCTTCTTTCAGCGAAAGTCACCACCTATATAGGTGACGAGATGAATAAGAATTTAAGTTACGTTTTAGTGCGTGTCCAAACATCCACTGAAAGAAGGAACTCAGTCTAAAAACGCCACGTCCTGTGGCAACGACTGAGTGACCAACATCGTGTTGGCCCAAAGCCTCCGGCGGATGTCACGGAATCGGAAAGGAGTTCTTTGTCAACACAAAGCCGATTTCGGACGCATTGTTTATCTGTGCGAAAGCGAAGCGACAGCAACAATTATGCCGGCGCATAATTGATGGAATAGGAGAATTAATGTGAATCAACAATCAATCATTTTAACCGGTGGAGGGACAGCTGGTCACGTATCGCTCAATCAAGCGATACTCCCATCTTTACAAGAACTAGGTTATGATGTCCATTATATTGGCTCAGACCAAGGCATTGAGAAAGAATTAATAGGCGAGGCGTTTCCTAATGTTCCGTTTTACGGTATTTCAAGTGGGAAATTGCGCCGTTATTTCTCGATGAAAAATTTTACTGATCCATTTAAAGTGCTTGCTGGAATGATGCAGGCTTTTCGTATAATTAAAAAAGTGAAACCACAAGTCATTTTTTCTAAGGGCGGATTTGTTTCTGTACCTGTTGTCATGGCTGCGAAATTTGCTGGTGTTCCAGTAGTCATTCATGAATCAGATGTTACACCTGGCTTAGCCAATAAAATTGCGCTACCATTTGCATCACACATCTTTACTATTTTTGAGGAAACATTACAGCATCTGCCGAAAGAAAAGGCAACGTGCACAGGCTCCATTATTCGCGAAGAGTTATTTATGGGAGATCGAGCGAAAGGGTTATCTCTTTGTGGCTTTACGACATTAAAACCTGTTCTTCTTGTGATGGGAGGCAGTCTAGGGTCAGTTGTCTTGAATGATGCACTTCGTCAAAATTTACCAGAGCTTGTGAAGCGGTTTCAAATCATTCATTTGTGCGGTAAAGGGAATTACGATGAATCATTTGAATCAATGTCTGGGTATAAACAGTTTGAATATGTGACAACGGAATTACCGGATCTATTACACGCTGCAGACTTTATCGTCTCACGTGCTGGCTCCAATTCGATTTTTGAATTTTTAGCACTGCACAAGCCGATGTTGCTAGTGCCGTTATCTGCACAAAAAAGTCGTGGTGACCAAATATTAAATGCAAACTTATTTAAAAGACAGGGCTATGCAGAAGTGTTACAAGAGGAAGAGTTAACAAAGGAATCGTTTAAAAAATCAGTTCATGTGTTAACAGAGCGCAAAGCAGAAATGGTTTCAACGATGGAAAAAACACAAAGACCGAAAACCCCTGAAGAAATGGCGAAATTGATTTTACAATATAAAAAGTAGTTTTTCGTTATCACAGTGTTTAACTAAAACACAATTACAGTAATAAAATGAAACAAAGCTAAAAAATAAGCTATGTGTCTGTCATGAAGACGGAGCACATAGCTTATTTTTATCCGGGATGAACGGGCAGATTAATCTTTATCGAAAGGAAAGACTGGTAAAGACAAATAATCAGCGAGGGCTGAAGTAAACCCACGCTGATTATAGTTTCGCATTATGAAATTACATCGCTTGTTCTTCGCCTTCTGCCATTTGATTGGCAGTTGTAAGATAGAACAAGTCTTTTGGAATTTTAAATAAATCAAATTGCGCCTCGCCTCTGTTAACTTGTGCTAATAATGTTGGATGACTTTCATTTGCGCTCACAACATAAGGTAGCTTTAAGGCTGCACGCTGAGATTTTATATTTTCAACTCGAATACGGAGAAATACCGTATGGAAATTATAATCAAAAAATAGTTCATTCAAAAAAAGCATTTTTGCTTTTTGGTTATAACCTAAACCTTGATAAGGGAGTCCAATCCACGTTCCTAAAAAGCCTGCACCATCCTCCACATCATGAATGCTAATGGTGCCGATCGGTTGACCCCAATCATCAGTAATTGTCCTTGAAATAGCGAGTCCCTTCACTTCTTCTTCAATCAGTTGTTTTGTCATAAACCAATATTCATCAGCGGATGTGGCTTTTTGACGGACAAAAGGGAATACAGAAGGGTGTGATAATAGCTCATAAAGCTCTGTACATTCATGTAGGTCTCGATGTTTAAGCATACGAAACGCCTCCTTTACTAGGGTAGTTAAAACAATTCCTTTAAAACATAAAGAAGAAAACTAAAATTCGTACTGGAATTAAAACCCAAAGAACTAGACGTTCAAACTATGATAACCATAATCTCCCGCTGTCTTACTGATTTTTCGACCATACCGAAAAAAGGCTAGTTTTTTTAATATAATATAACAATCACACTGCTTTATGCAATCATTTTCCTCGCTAAAACAAAAAATAAGTTTTCGTGTCAGAATATTCCGAAAAATAGGCAATCGGGTAGATAGTTAAAAACTGTTAATGTATAATTTTGTATAGTATTAAGTCTATAATATCAATTTTTGAATAAAATAGTGTTTCTTTAGGATTATATTATTTCTTCAAAAGAGGTAAAATATCAAAAATTACCCTATAAAGGATATAAATTTTCCAATTCGAGAAGGGTAGTTCTTTTAAATTATGTTATAATAGTAGTATTGATTTTTTTGTATGAACAAAAACTATATGAAAATTCTATATTACTATTAACGACTTATGGGGTGACAGCATGAAATATCTTTTAAGCGAAGTCTTATTTAATGAAATATTTATTGGCAAAGATTTTGTCTTTTTAATGAAAAAAGTGGGAGACGATTATCAATATATTCGCTTAAATCAAGCAGCTAGAGCTTTCTTTCCACAAGAGGCGATTGGGAAAATGCTTTCTTCCCTTACCCAAAGTCGTAATTTCACTACAATTCAAGAAAATTACAATCGAGCGATTGCAATGCATAGTCAAGTGGATTATGTGGATTATGCCTATTATAAATCAGAGGTTCGTAAATATGAGACATCTGTTCGTCCGCTTAAACATAATAAAGAAGACTATATTTTAGCTATAACTAAAGAGATTCTCTATGATCGTAGCATCGAAGATAAGTTTTTATTTCTGCGCTCTATGTTTGATCACGCCTTCTTTTCAACGGTCATCTTATCAGCTGAAGGGACTATTTATGAAGTGAATTCCAGCTTTACAGAAGACTTTGAATTAGATACTGAAACAGTTAAACAGCAGTTATTCATTGATTTACCAATTGTTCCTAAAGATGAAGTGGAAAATATACAGAACTATTTACAAAAAGCAGCTATGGGCAAAAATATTGGCGAAAAACTCATTAAGCTTCATACACTAGATAAAAAAGAGCGCAAGTATTTAGTATCACTATCCCCAGTTATGCAGGGGGATAACTCTTTTGCTATTTTTCTTATCATGCAGGATTTCACACAATTCACCGAACAAAAGGCAGAGTTACGCACAAAATCTCATGGTTTTGAGGTGTTTAAGGCCGCTCTCAATTCTGCAGCTTCCATTGCTGTTCTAGATAAAAATGCAAAAATATTAGAAGTAAATGATTTGTTTTTAAATGCAACAGGCTACATTGCAGAAGAGCTAATAGGTCAATCTTCTTTAGAATTAATCGAGCCTCGTAACGATACTAAAGAGTTAGTACAATTTCTTAGGAAGGGGAGTGTTTGGAGAGGGGAGCTATGCTATCGTACAAAATTCCATGCTGATTGTTGGGTAGAGACAACTGTAGTTCCATTGAAAAATGAATTTGGCGAGACAGAACAATATTTATCCATTAACTATAATATTACGGACAAGAAAAGAATGTTAACGGAATTGAAAAATATTGAACGCACATTCCGTCTAATTACAGAAAATACAAATGATTTAATTGTCATTACAAACGAAGACGGTATCATTATTTATGCCTCGCCCTCTTATGAGTTGTATTTAGGCTACGAAAATGCAGAATTACAAGGTCAGTTTTACAATGATATTGTAGATGAACAAAGTAAGAAGGCTTGGCAAACGTTTCTAAATAATTTTTCGGGTCAAACGGAAAAACAATTTGAGCTTCTACTAAAGGCAAAGGACGGTACGCCTGTTTGGACTGAAGGAAACGTAACTGTTGTTCATGATCCAAAGCGCGAAAAAGTTTCGCAAATTATGATGGTTTCTCGTGAGATTACTCATCGTAAGGAACGAGAGAATGATCTATTATATTTAGCCTATCATGATACATTAACACAATTACCAAATCGCCGTTTTTTAAGCAAGGAGTTCCCAAAAATATTGGCAGAAGCAAAAGAACATAATGAGTGTTTAGCTATGCTCTATATCGATGGGGATGACTTTAAGACTGTAAATGATCAGCATGGCCATGACACGGGAGATGATTTTATCCGAAAGTTTGGTCAAGTATTAATTACCGCGGTACGTAACCACGATTTAGTGATTCGAATGGGTGGCGATGAATTCGTTGTCGTCTTAACAGGCTTAACTCGGGATGGTGAGACGAGGGATACTCAAATGATGGATATTATTAATCGAATCCGTCATGAACTAAAAAAAGGTTGGACGATTGAAAAACATTACTTTTCTCCAACAGCCTCCATTGGTATCGCTTATTATCCGGATCACGGTCAAACATTAAATGGATTGCTAGAATTAGCAGATCAAGCTTTATATAAAGCGAAGGAAATCGGAAAAAATAATCACTATATTACTGACATTTAATCAACTATGCCTCGGCATAATTGTAGCTGCCGCTTTGCTTTCGCTACAGAAAACATCTGTAGCTGCCGCTTTGCTTTCGCTACAGAAAACAATGTATCCGGAATCTGTTTTGTGCTTGCGCAAAAAACTCCTTTCCGCTTTCGTGACACCGCGAAGGCTCTAAATTCTTTTAGAAATTAAAAAAAGTCTGTATTACAAGTAGTTGCTTGTGGTACAGACTTTTTGTTTGATGGTATGCTATAAGCGTATTAAGGAAAAAACCTTATCGTTAATTTGGAATAGAAGGTGATGAAATGCCTAAAAAAATACTTTTGGTGGAAGATGAGAAGCATATCGCTCGTTTTGTAGAGCTAGAATTAAAGCATGAAGGCTATGATGTAATGGTAGCTTTTGATGGACGTGAAGGACTTGCGCTAGCTGCATCTGAAAATTTTGATGTGCTGTTATTAGATGTGATGCTTCCAGGGATCAATGGAATTGAAATTTGTCGTCGGATACGTTCGCAATCACAGGTACCCATTATATTGCTAACGGCACGAGATGCTGTGATGGACCGTGTAGCTGGCTTGGATGCTGGTGCAGATGACTACATAGTAAAACCATTCGCTATTGAAGAACTATTAGCTAGAATTCGTACTATTTTACGTCGGGTGACACCGGATGAAAAAATGGGGGAATCTTTACATTTTCGAGATATCGAAATGGATATCGCGGCCTATGAAGTTTTTGTACAAGGGAATAAGCTTGATTTAACGAAAACAGAATATGATCTACTAAAACTATTAATAGAACATAAAAACAAAGTATGTACACGAGAGCTAATTTTAACCTCTGTTTGGGGGTATGATACGGATATAGAGACAAATGTCGTAGATGTATATATTCGGCATTTGCGAACAAAACTACCGGGTGATACGAATGCTTATATTGAAACCGTTCGTGGGGTTGGATATGTGATGCGCGAATGAAAAAATGGAAAGATTATTTAGTCAAGCAGTCATTACAAAGAAAATGGATGCTAACTTCTAGTGCTGTTATATTTTTTAGCTATACTATTATATGTATTGTCGTATATATTTCACTTCATACATGGCTATCAAATGACGAGGTAAGTAAAATCAAACGGACAAGCGATGATTTGGTGTATTTTTTAGAGTCACAAGGACCCAATCTTACCATTCAGGAAATTAAGCAAAATAAAGGTCTTAGAGATTCTATTGCTGATCGTAATCAAACGATTAGAATATTTAATTCATATGGTGTTCCGATTTTTGGTATTAATGATACTTTTCAGGCTGCGCCTCTTTCCTCAATGAGGGAAACTATTGAAATGACAATTGATAAAAAAGATGTCATTGTCATTAATGAACCGATTCAACTTGGTTTCTTTCAAGGATATATTCAGGTAATCCATCCTTTATCAAAGTTCCAGTCTTTGATGCATTATTTATTGACGACAATGTTAATAGCGGGCATAGGAGCATTGTTGTTATCAGCATCTATTGGCTATTATCTTGCCAATTATTTGATGAAACCATTATGGGCGTTACGATCATCGATGAAAACCGTTATGGATAAAGGATTTAATGAACCGATTCAATTAACTTACACGTCTCATGATGAGATAGGTGATTTATTGAAAATGTACAATGCGATGATGAATGAATTGCAAATATCATTTGCGCAGCAGCAACAATTTGTTGCAGATGCCTCTCACGAATTGCGAACGCCTATTCAGGCAATTGAAGGGCATCTATCCCTTTTGAAAAGATGGGGGAAGGATGATCCGGAAATTTTAGAGGAATCTATTGATACTTCGCTAACGGAAATTGCACGAATGCGAAAAATGATCGAAGAATTACTAGAACTTGCTCGTCGTGAGGAAAAAGATAGCGATAGTGAGGCTGATGCAGTAGCTGTTATAGAAGCGGTTATAGAGGAGACGAGACTCCTTCACCCAAAAGCTCGAATAACGCTGTCGAAAGAAGAAGAAATAGGGCGGATATTTATAACAGAAAATGCACTTAGCCAAATTGTTCGCAATATAATAGAGAATGCTATTCGTTATTGTGAAATAGTTCCTGAAATTCAAATTTCACTTGCTGTTTCCGAGAAGGAAGTATTGTTTAGGGTGGAAGATAATGGGATTGGAATAGCGGAAGAAAATATTCCATTTATTTTTGATCGCTTTTATCGGGTCGACGAGGCAAGAAATCGTCAAATCGGAGGAACAGGCTTAGGGCTTAGTATTACAAAAATGTTACTTGAAAAATACAATGGCTCTGTAGAAGTCAAGAGTAGAAAAAATGTTGGAACCGTTTTCTTGATGAAATTCCCGCTAAAATATTGAGAAAAATAGACGCTTTATTTAATTATTCTAGCCTTTGGGAAAAAAATTGCTTAATTTGCTAAAAAGAGTTGTATTTTTTGTGAAGAGTAGTAAGATTGAGATGGAAAAAACGTTCTTTAAATTATGGGTATGTTGTGTTAAACATCCTTTTAAAGAGCGGAAAAATATTATATAATTAATTGTATTTTAATTAATGGAACTGCCGAAAGGCAAAATTTGGAGGTCATTTTTCATGTCGAACAACGTTACAACTGTAAGTTCTCCATGGTCAGCTTTCTCTGGTCCTAACCTAGGATATGTGATGGAGCAATACGACTTATTCTTACAGTCTCCTGAAGAAGTAGAACCGGAGTTAGTATTATTATTTCAACAATTTGGTGCACCAGTAGTAGTAGAAGGTGAAGTAGCTGTAGCTAGTAATGCAGCAGCAGCTCCTGCTGGCGATTACAAGAAAGTATTAGCAGCTGTGAAATTAGCAGATGCAATCCGTACAAACGGTCATTTAGCGGCAGATATTTATCCTTTGAAAAACCGTGAACTACAAACAGCTCAAATTGAAGAGAGCGCGTTCAACCTTAGCGCTGCAGATTTAGCTGAAATTCCTGCAGCTATCTTCTTCAAAGATGTGCCAGCAAACGTGAAAAATGGTAAAGATGCAATCGATTACTTAAAATCTGTTTACACAGACAAAGTAGCATTTGAATACAATCACGTAGTAGCAACAGAAGAACGTGATTGGATTCAAGCACAAATTGAAACAGGTTCATTTAAACAATCATTAGCTTCTAATGAGAAAAAAGCTTTATTAGACCGTTTAACTCGTGTTGAAAACTTCGAGAAGTTTATTCATAAAACTTTTGTAGGTCAAAAGCGTTTCTCTGGTGAAGGTTTAGATACTCAAATTATTCTATTTGATGAAATTTTAAAAACAGCTGAAGCAAACAACGTAGAAAAAGTACGTATTGGTATGGCACACCGTGGTCGTTTAAATGTATTAACACACATTTTAAATAAACCATACGATATGATGTTCTCTGACTTTGCACATGTTTCTAATGAATTATTCCTGCCAGAAGATGGTCGCCTTGAAATTACTAAAGGCTGGACTGGTGATGTTAAGTATCACATGGGTGCTTCATACATGCGTGAATCTGGTATGAATGTTAAGCTTGCTTACAACCCATCTCACTTAGAAGTAGGAAATCCTGTTGTTTTAGGTACTGCACGTGCAGCACAAGATGACACTTCTAAACCAGGGCAAGCTATTCATAACCGCACAAAAGGATTAGGTATTCTTGTGCACGGTGACGCTGCGTTCCCAGGTCAAGGGATCGTAACTGAAGTATTAAACTTTGCAAAAACTGAAGGATTCACTACTGGTGGTACAGTTCACATCATTGCTAACAACATGATTGGATTTACAACTGAACTACAAGACTCTCGCTCATCTGTTTACTCTTCTGACCCTGCAAAAGGTTACGAAGTACCAGTTGTGCATGTAAATGCAGATAGCCCTGAATCTGTAGTTCTAGTTGGTCGTTTCGCAGCTAGCTACCGTCAAAAATTCGGTAAAGATATTATCGTTGACCTTATGGGTTACCGCCGTCATGGTCACAATGAAACGGATGATCCAACTGTAACAAACCCTGAAACGTATAAATTAGTTTCTAAACATGAACCAGTTCGTGCTTTATACGGTGCTCAATTAGCAGCTGAAGGTGTAGTTTCTGCTGATGAAGTAGCTGCATTAGATAAAGCTATTTATGCAGAAATGCAAGCGGCTTATGATCATGTAAAAGAAATGGCAGATAAAGATGAACATAAACATATAGAAATGCCAGAAGAATTAAAAGTAGAATTCCCACAAATTGATACAGCAGTTGGTGCGGAACGTCTAGGAAAAATTAATGAAGAGCTTTTAGTGTTTGAAGAAAACTTTGAACCACAGAAAAAACTTGGCAAAATTTTAGAAAAACGCCGTGATGCATTTGCTTCTGCAAAAATCGACTGGGGTCATGCAGAAACTTTAGCTTATGCAACAATTATTCAAGATGGCACACCAGTACGTTTTACAGGTCAAGATGCTCAACGTGGTACGTTCTCCCAACGTCACTTAGTGTTACATGACAAAAACAATGGTAATTTATTTACGCCACTTCACCATATTTCAGGTGCAAATGCATCATTTACAGTACACAACTCTCCACTTACAGAAGCTGGGGTAGTGGGCTTTGAATATGGTTACAATTTAGAAAACGACCATGTATTATCAGTATGGGAAGCTCAATTTGGTGACTTTGCTAACATGGCACAAGTTATGTTCGATAACTTTATTTCAGGTGCACGTGCTAAATGGGGTCAAAAATCTGGTTTAGTAATCCTGTTACCACATGGTTATGAAGGTCAAGGTCCAGAACACTCTTCTAGCCGTATGGAACGTTACTTACAAATGTCAGCTGAAAATAACTGGTTCGTAGCAAACTGTTCAAACGCAGGTAACTACTACCACTTATTACGTCGTCAAGCAGCATTATTAGGTACAGAAGGCGTTCGTCCACTTGTGGTTGTATCACCTAAGTACTTACTTCGTCACCCATTAGCTGCAGCAAATGCTGATCAATTAGCAAATGGTTCATTCCAAGAAGTAATTGAACAACCAGGCCTAGGTTCAAAACCAGAAGCTGTAGAACGCATTGTTTTAGGTTCAGGTAAAGTCATGATCGACATCGCAGACCGTATTAAAGACGGTGAAGGATTCGATCACCTACACATTGCTCGTGTAGAACAACTTTACCCATTCCCAAAAGAGCAAGTTGCTGTTATTATTGCTAAGTATCCTAATGTAAAAGAAATCGTTTGGGTACAAGAAGAGCCTAAAAACCAAGGTTCTTGGAATTATGCATTAGAAACATTACACGACCTTTCAGAAGGTAAAAAGCTACGTTATGTAGGCCGTCCTGCAATGAGCTCAACTTCTGAAGGTGATGCAGATTCTCATAAAGCAGCTCAAGCCGGACTTGTAGAAGAAGCAGTTGCTGAGCCTGTAAAGGTTAAATAATCACATATTAAATATTTTTGAGAGCCGGGCTACTTGCTTAGGCAGTAGCCCATTGATGTGCACCAATGCACGTTAATTAAAGGAGGAAATGAAAGTGGCTGAAATTAAAGTCCCTGAATTAGCAGAATCGATTACAGAAGGTAGTATCGCACAGTGGGTAAAAAAAGTGGGCGATCGCGTTGAAAAGGGTGAATTCATCGTTGAACTTGAAACAGATAAAGTAAACGCTGAAATCATATCTGAAGAAGCAGGAGTTTTAACTCAAATTTTAGCTGAAGAAGGCGATACTGTACTTGTAGGTCAAGTAATCGCAGTTGTAGAAGCTGGCGAAGGTGCAGCACCTGCTCCAGTTGCAGCAGCTCCAGTTGAGGCAGCTCCAGCTCCAGCAGCACCACAAGCAGCACCTGCTCCAGTTGCAGCAGCTCCAGTTGTAGTAGAAACTTCTGGTGAGCGTGTAATCGCGTCTCCAGCAGCACGTAAACTTGCTCGTGAAAAAGGTATTGACCTTGCTGCTGTATCTCCAGTAGATCCACAAGGCCGCGTACGTGTACAAGACGTTGCAGCTCATGGTACAGCTCCAGTTGCAGCACCACAAGCAGCTCCAGCAGCACCTAAAGCAGTAGCAGCTGTTGATGATTCACGTGTGACAATTGAAAAAATGAGCCGTCGTCGCCAAACAATTGCAAAACGCTTACTTGAAGTAAAACAATCTACAGCAATGTTAACAACATTCAACGAAGTAGATATGACAAACGTTATGGCTTTACGTTCTCGTAAAAAAGACCAATTCTTCGAGTCAACTGGCTCTAAACTTGGTTTCATGTCATTCTTCACAAAAGCTGTAGTAGCAGCACTTAAAAAATACCCATATGTGAATGCACAAATCGTTGGTGATGAAATTCACTTAAACAACTTCTTCGATATCGGTGTAGCTGTATCAACAGAAGAAGGATTAGTAGTACCAGTTGTACGTGACGCTGACCGCAAAAACTTTGCAGAAATTGAAGATTCAATTGCAGATCTAGCGAAAAAAGCACGCGACAAAAAATTAGGTTTAGGTGATCTTCAAGGTGGCTCATTCACAATTACAAATGGTGGAGTATTCGGTTCATTAATGTCTACACCTATCATGAATGGTACACAAGCTGGTATCCTTGGTATGCATACTATCAAAAAACGTCCAGTTGAAGTGAATGGTGAAGTTGAAATTCGCCCAATGATGTACTTAGCACTTTCTTATGACCACCGTATTATCGATGGTAAAGATTCTGTAGGCTTCCTTAAAACTGTTAAAGAACTACTTGAAAACCCAGAAGATTTATTATTAAATTCTTAATTCCCGAGTTTCTTAAAACCTTGCGAACTTTGTTTCGCAAGGTTTTTTTCTTGTGTGGAATATTTGAGGAAGAGAAGGTTAAAGTAATCGGAGCGACGGATAAAGCAATCGATACGACGGAATGAGGATCCAGAATGACGGATAAAAGAGCCGAAGTGACGGTAAGAAAACGAAGCGACGGATAAAGCAATTGATACGACGGAAAGAGGAGCCGGACCGACGGATAAAAGGGTCAAAGTGACGGAAAGGAAGTAGAACGACGGAAAGAAGGGCCGAAGCGATGGATAAAGCAATCGATACGACGGAAAGAGGAGCTGGACAGATGGATAAGAATCAAATCAATGGACAGGTTATCTCACCGCTTTCGAAAGCTTCACCAAGTTGCATATAGTATAAAGGCTATTATTTTTATTGATTAACAATTTCTTTTGAATTAATAGAAAGTATGTTAAGTATTAATTATTTGCGGATTTTCTTTAAAAAGGATAAAAAACCCTAATATTGTAATTAGTCAGAAAAGTGATGAAATTATCTTGACGAATAAGTTAGTTTTATAGTAGTATCTTAATAATCAATTAAATATTCAAACCTCACATTTTTCTATTGTGAGGTAGAGGCGCGGTATTTATTAGTTCATTGTTGAGTACAAGCAAGCGAAGACGCAATGAAGAAGGAACTATCGCCGAAGTGTAAAAGGAGCTCGTACTTTTATGCTGGGCCTGCAGTGAATAAGTGCAGGACTGTCCTAGTGGATTTTTCCAGGTTTACTAGGTTGTGCTATCTCGGAATGATGGAATTATAGTGAGGATTTGGGCAACTGTTGAAAAGTAAGACCTAAGTTCAGAGCTTAGGCTTTTTTAGTACAGTTGTCTTATTTTTTTACAGAAAAAGGGGGAGTTTTACATGAAAAGAAATTGGTTAGTAGTAATGTTGACCGTAGTGACTGCAATTTTGCTAGCTGCATGTGGTACAAGCGACAAGAAGGAGCCATCGTCATCTAGTAATGAGGGGGGCAATACGAACAACGAGGAAGCTGGCGGCGAATTCCGTATCGGAATGGAAGCAAGTTATGCTCCGTTTAACTGGACGCAGCAAGGTGATGCAAATGGTGCAGTAAAAATTGCCGATAATGCAGAATATGCAGGCGGTTATGATGTACAAATGGCGAAAAAAATAGCTGAAGGCTTAGGAAAAGAATTGGTTATCGTAAAATTGGAATGGGATGGCTTAGTACCAGCTCTACAATCAAATAAAATCGATGCTATCATTGCAGGTATGTCACCTACTGAGGAACGGAAGCAAACGATCGACTTCACAGAAAACTACTATACGTCTGATTTTGTAATGGTAATTAAAAAAGGTAGTAAATATGAAAAAGCAACATCTATCCAAGATTTCTCTGGTGCAAAAATTACATCACAGTTAAATACATCTAACTACACTGTTATTGATCAAATCAAAGAAGTAAAAAAACAAACAGCAATGGATAGCTTCCCAGCGATGCGAGTAGCATTAGAGGCTGGAAAAATTGATGGCTATGTAGCAGAACGTCCAGAAGGTATTTCCGCTGCTGCTGCAAACGATAAATTAACATATGTAAAATTTGAAGAAGGCTTCGATACAGACATTTCAAATACATCGATTGCAGTTGGTTTACGTAAAGGTGATGCAAACCTTGAGAAGATAAATGAAATCTTAAAAGGTATTTCTGAAGATGATCGCCAAAAAATTATGGAAGAAGCCATTCACCAACAACCAGCAGCACAATAATATGATTGCGCGGGCTAGCTACTAGTCCGTGCAATAGCATTATATTAGAATCTTACTAAATTATTATAATGTCTTAGCTAAATGTTTCATAAGATAAAAGAAACAGGGGCCCAATGAAAATGGTAGATAGCTAAGACGATTGTAACGAAAAAGCAACACGACGTTGTTAGGAGGAACATCATGAGTCTTGAATGGATTATTTCTATTGTTGAGAACAACTGGCAAATGTTTTTACGAGGTGCGTATTATACATTACTTATTTCGATTTTTAGTACAATTATTGGTGCACTTATCGGATTTTTCATTGGAATTATGCATACCATCAAAGTTCGTAAAAAGGGAGTAAAATTTTATAGCTTGAAATTCATTAATTTTATACTAACTTGCTATGTCGAATTCTTCCGTGGTACACCAATGATTGTACAAGCAATGGTTGTATTTTACGGATTAGATATAGCATTTGGTATTGATATGCACTTTATTACGGCAGGTATTGTAGTTGTTTCACTAAATACAGGTTCTTATATGGCAGAAATCGTACGAGGTGGAATTGTTTCTATTGATCAAGGGCAGTACGAGGCTGCATCTGCTATAGGTATGAATCATGTTCAAATCATGCTACATGTTGTATTACCACAAGTTGCCCGAAATATATTGCCGGCAACAGGTAACCAATTAATTATGAATATTAAAGATACAGCAGTTTTAAACGTTATTGGAGTTACGGAATTATTTTTCCAAACAAAGTCGATTGCAGGTAATAACTTCCGCTACTTCGAATCCTTCTTCGTAGCATGTGTCCTTTATTTCATCATGACATTCACAGCATCAAGAATTTTACTGTATATAGAAAAACGGCTGGATGGACCAGATGCCTACCAAAAAGAACAGAAAGAAGCAGTATAGGGGGCTAATAAATGACAGTTATTAAAATAGAGCATTTAAGTAAATCATTTGGGCGTAACGAAGTGTTAAAGGATGTAAATTTTCAAGTAGAAAAGGGCGAGGTTGTCTGCTTAATCGGTTCTTCAGGTTCAGGTAAATCAACATTACTACGCTGCATTAATTTACTGGAAACACCAAGTGGCGGTCAAATTATTTACAAAGGTGAAAATATTTTAGATGAAAAGCATAATATCCAAGAATACCGTACACATTTAGGCATGGTATTCCAGCAATTTAACTTATTCAATAATCATAATGTCCTAAAAAATTGCACAGTTGGTCAAATGAAAGTATTAAAGCGTTCGAAGGCAGAAGCCGAGGAAGTTGCGCTAAAATATTTACAAATTGTTGGTATGGATCAATATGTCAATGCGAAGCCTCGGCAGCTATCTGGCGGTCAAAAGCAGCGTGTAGCGATTGCGCGAGCATTGTCAATGAGCCCAGAAGTAATGCTGTTTGATGAACCGACGTCAGCTCTTGATCCAGAAATGGTAGGGGAAGTATTAAAGGTAATGCGTCAGCTAGCGGATTCGGGAAATACGATGTTAATCGTTACACATGAAATGGAATTTGCCAAAGAAGTAGCCGATCGCGTTGTCTTTATGGATAAAGGTGTTATTGTAGAGGAAGGCCCACCAGCACAGGTTTTAGTAAACCCTCAGCATGAACGGACAAAAGCGTTTTTAAAACGGACATTAAAATAACAAAAAAAATAAGTACAAACGAATTTTATTAATAGTCAATATATAATGTGTAACAATGAAGCTGAACTAAATTTGTTCAGCTTTTATTTGTGATTAAGATATAATCTGGGCCACTCCGATTAACGATCACTCTAGGAACTTTCTTCCACTGGTAGCGTCAATTTTATGCAGTTAAGGAGATAGTATTTTGAAAAAATTATGGATTCTATTTACCGTAACTAGTGTTCTATTACTTGGATGTTCGCAAGAAAAAAGCTAAAACGTATGGGTTGATTCATCAACACAAAGTCAAAAAATGATTGATTTAGCGATAGAAAGGCTTACTGATGCCGAGGTTGATTTCATTATTGATGAAAATGGTAGTGTTTTAGTAAATGAAAAAGATATGGATAAGGTTTTAATGTGCTGTACTTAAGCTAATGGGATTATTCTTCAAGATTATTTTAACTTTATTGAAACGAAAACCACGAAATTCAGTCTAATTTTTTAAGGAGTGATGATAATGAAAAAATTTAGCTTAATTTTATCTCTCATATTTTTATCAATAGGGTTATTAGGCTGTCAAAAAAGTGGTAATGAAGAGGAACTCGATAAAGAGATTTCAAAGTCAAACGAGGACATAACAAATAAACCTACAATCATAGGCGAAATTGTTCGAATTGAAGGTGGAAGATTTTTAGTGGAAGACAAAACTGAAAAATTATCTGATGATAGACCATATGCGATATGGTTTTCAACATGAAATTGAATCTTTAAAAGAAGGACAAAATATTTCTGTTTGGACAAACGCAATTAAGGAAAGTTATCCCGCACAAGCAGATGCGAAAAAAATTGAGATGAATGAGTAATATGAGAGATTAAACAAGTAAGGAAACTTCCATGAAAAAATTTTTTATTGTAACTTAAACTTTCAAGTCTCCGTAAAGAATATCAAAGTAAAATGGCATGAGCGACTGATGAGCCTGTTCTCTTTTAGCCTTTCGAGCTGCAGTCCGTAATACTTCTTATAATAATTGAATGACTTTTAAAAATAAAAACGTACACTACTAAAATTGAATTTAGTAATGTACATTTTATTTTTTTACAATAGCATAGGATCCTTTATTTTCTAGAATTCCATTCTGCGTATAAAATAAAGCAAATTGCAAATGCAACGGCCAGGATAAAAAACCATTGCGGTACACCACCAAAGCTCATGTTAACACCTCGAAGTAAATTTTTTTATTAGGTATCTCCATTCATTTAGACTCCCATCTCTGCATGTATTGGGATGAGAGCTACAGTGAAATATCTACTGAATGAAGACATGTCCTCAGACGCATTGTTTATCTGTGCGACAGCACCTATTACGCCAATGAGAAATGGATATGGGTAAAAAAATGGATAGTTACGGAGAAAATATGGTCATCTATGGTTTTTTTCTCCACAAGCGGACAAAAATATTATAAAATAAGCTGTATACATTAGCTTCGTGCTAGTAAAGAGAGGTAGAGAGATTATGTTACATTTAAAATGGAAAGATGCTTCAACAGTACGTACAGTTACTTGTAAGCATACAAATGCATCAAAATATTTAGTGTCAAACGTATTAACAGTAGGGCAACAATATGATGTGAAAAATGAAACAGAAGAGTTCGTTTTTATTATCGATAACACTGGTAATATTGGTGGCTACTATAAAGATTATTTTGAATAAGCAAATCAATTTCGCGTTGGTGTAATTGAGTCCGGTTTTTCATTCAATAGGTTTGAGTGAAAACCAAAGGGTGGTTCAGATGATTTCTGAGCCACCCTTTTTTGTTGATTAAACGGAATCATCCCTGCTTAAAGGTTTTTAATTCAGCAACTTCTTGTAGATGCTCTTTTTCCTGCTCAGTAGCTGTATGAAGGGCGAAGACATCTTGGATAGCTGACTTCAGCTCATGCTGTGTTTCTTTGAATTTTGATACTTGCTGTGCAAAGGAAGGGCTCGTAAAACGATCATTTGCACGAGATAATTTTTCCTCTAGCTGCGCGTAGCGATGATCCATATGCATAGACAACATCATAGCTAACTGATTTTTCCAAAGTGGAATAAGGGTAACGATTGAAAATTCTATTTTTTCCGCTAGTGTTTGATTGGACTGTTGGATCATGCGTATTTGTGGCGCAGTTTGTAAGGCAACTTGCTGCGATACTTGTAAGTCATAAATACGTTGATCTAGACGTTCGATTTGAGCGGCAAAATCATTTAACTGTTGGACAGCTAGTGGTTGTTTTGATGCCTGTACACTTGTCACTTTTTCTGGAAGTTCTACTTCAATGGCTTGCTGCTTCTTCATTTGTCCAGCTACAATAGCAGTCGCTAACTCTTCAAAGTATCCTCTATTATGAGCATACAGTTCTTCTAGCATTTCTACATCTTTAATCATTTGAAGCTGTGCACGTTCAAGTTGAACACCAATTCGCTCTACTTGGATACTAGTACGTTCAAACTCCGTTAATGTTTGCTTAACAGTAGGCTCAATTTTACCAAACATTTTTTTAAAAAAGGACTGTTTTTTTGGTTCTAATGCGTTAGGGTCCACTCGGTCTAATGTATGCATTAACGAGTCTAGCATTTGGCCGATTTTTGTGACGTCTTTTTGTTTTACTTGTGCAAGCATTCGATCAGCAAATTGAGAAAGTGATCGTTGCGAATCTTGCCCTAAGGACAGGACTGATTCGAAGTTTGTTAGGTCAAGCTGACTAGCATATAAAAGTGCACGACTTTGTGCAAGAGGCGATAGCGTTTCATACGTCGCCATCGTCTCATTATTTGTAGTCTCTAAATAAGATTGCACAAGAGGGGAAATACCTTGTATTGTATTTAGTTGAAATGCGTGATCATTTGCCGTCACTTATCATCGCCTCGCCACTCCAATTGTTCTTTTCGTCGTATATTGGAACGATTCGCAAATTCGATTTCCATTTGAAGATGGTCGATGTCGTTAGAAAGTGCATCTTTTAAATCAATTTGAATCGTATCATTTAATTCTGTAAGTGTTTCTCTTGTTTTAGATAATGTAATTTGGATTTCCTTATCTTTCACAGGCTGCCTTGATAACATCGTATATTTATCCGTTAATTCAACAGCGGATGGGAGATGTGCATAAAAAAACTGTTCAACATTATAAAATTTTCGTGGATCTGTTTTAACAATTTTCACGATATTTTTTGAAATACGTGTCATTTCGAGTAATTGCTTAAATGCAGAAACAGAACGTACACGTAAGTAGTTTTGGCTTAATGTTTGGATGTTTTTATTGGCTGCTTTAAGTTGAGTTTCAATATGTTTGTATTCTTCTTTTGTTATACCGGCTAATTGCATGAATTTCTTTTTCTGTCTATGTTTCAACAACGTCGTACTTGACGCGTATGTTCCAGCGAACAATAAACTACCAAGTAAGTATCCTGGTGTTGCCGCAAATGCTGCAATAGAAACAGTTGTGATAGAAAATAAGAGGCTAGCGGTATGTCTAGAGAAAAACTGTCCGACACTGAGCATGTTTCTTCCTCCTAGCATTTAAATATGTCTATCTTCTTATACGAAATAATCGACATAAAGTTTCAATGAAAAATAAAGCTTACATAAATTTTACTGCTATTTGTAAAGTTTCTCAATGATATTACTTTAGAACAGGGAATTTCCTTATCTTTTTAATAGGCACAGTGGAAAGAAGTCGGACCAACCAAAAATCGACATCGTTAGTTCCAGATACTCATTGAGTGGTTGAAAACTTTAACTATCAAAGATTTTTTATTATTGCATAATCAATTCGTAGCTATTCATATAATTCGCAAATTGTTTGTCTTGCTTCACTTTCGTACAAATTTTAACGTTATGAATTCTCAGTAGTTTGAATGTCATTTTGTGTTAGTGAAACGTTTAATATTTGATTTTTTGTGAGTGATGAGGATCGAACATATAAAATAAAGTAGAAATAATAAAATTTTGTTAAAATTTGAGAATATGGGGATTGTTAAGTAAAAAAATATTTTTTATATAAAACTATTTACACATAGTGAATATGGTGATATAAAAGGAGAATGATAATTGTTATCAAATGAATTGATGGAGGCTTTCAAGTGTTTTTTAAGTGTAACAAAAAGACGATTGGCTTACTAATGGTTGTTTCAATGCTTTTCTTATTAGTAGGTTGCAATTCAAAAGAGGCGTCAAATAAAGATGCAAAAGATGTAACAGAATCAATCAGTATCAAACATGAAATGGGGACGACAGAAGTTCCGACAAATGCTAAAAAGATAGTTGTTTTAGAACTTTCTTTTGTGGATGCTTTACAAGGTGTTGGTATTACACCAATTGGTATTGCAGATGATAATAAAACGGATATGATTGAGAAGCTTGTAGGCGAAAAAATAAGCTACACTTCTGTTGGTACTCGTGAACAGCCAAACTTGGAAGTTATTAGCTCACTTCAACCAGATTTAATCATTGCGGATGTACAACGTCATAAAAACATTTATGAGGACTTACAAAAAATAGCGCCAACGATTGAATTGAATAGTCGTGAGTCAACATATACAGAAAATATTGATTCATTCAAAACAATTGCGAAAGCTGTAAATAAAGAGGCTGAAGCTGAGAAACGCCTCAAAGAACACGATAAGAAATTGGCTTCTTTAAAAGCTGAGTTAGCTGATGAAAAAGGAAAAAGTATTTTAACAGCAGTTGTTCGTGATACTTCTTTCCAAGGACATGCTGCTTCTTCTTATGATGGTGAACTTTTAGAGACTTTAGGCTTTGAAATCGCTGCAAAAAGTAATGAAGCTTATGTGGAAATCAACTTAGAGCAACTTTCAACAATCGACCCGGATATTTTAGTGTTAGCGCAGAATGAGGGAAAATTGGTGATTGATGATTGGAAGTCAAATCCTCTTTGGGAAAATTTAAAAGCTGTAAAAGAAAACAAAGTTTTTGTAGTAGATCGCGATTTATGGACTCGTTATCGAGGGGTTATTTCATCTGAAGCAATTGGTGATGACCTTGTTAAACAATTAAAAGATTAATTTCTTTCCTAAAAGCGAGAATGTTGATAATACAACATTCTCGCATTACTTATTTTTAGATATGTTTTCAGTTAAAGGTGTGATACAAACAATGGGTTCTAAACGAACATTGAATATATGGGTCGTTACAATTTTAAGTCTATCTTTTCTTTTAATTGGTTTATTTTTACACCTCAGTGTTGGTTCGACTATTATGAACATCCATACTATTTTTAATGCAATCTTTCAAATAGATCAATCAAGAGAAACAACGATTATTCAAACACTACGTTTACCTCGAACAATACTTACGGTGATGGTAGGGGCTGCATTAGCAGTAGCTGGCGCATTGATGCAAGCTATTACACGAAATGCACTTGCTTCTCCAGAAATCTTTGGTGTCAACGCGGGTGCCTCATTAGCAGTAGCATCTGCTACACTGCTATTTGCAACACTGAGTCCATCCATGACCGTGTATGCAGCGTTTATCGGTGCATTGCTAGGAGGGCTAACAGTATATGTATTCGCCTCTGGAAGGAAAATGACACATGTCAAACTAGCACTTGCTGGAACAGCGATTCATCTTTTCTTTTCTTCTATTACACAAGCTATCGTTATTTTAAATGAACGCGCAACCGATGTGCTTTACTGGCTTGTTGGATCTCTGAATGGGAAAGATTGGACACATGTACAAGTTGCATCGCCGTGGATCATTATAGGACTGGCAATTGCCTTTTTACTCTCGCGTTCATTTTCCATATTATCATTGGGAGAAAGTATGGCGTCCAGTTTAGGGGAAAGAGTCCAATTGATTCGCCTAATTGGAGGGTTACTAGTTATTATGTTGGCCGGTTCTTCGGTTGCAGTGGTAGGTCCAATTAGTTTTATTGGTTTAATTGTACCTCATATTACACGGAAACTTGTCGGTCCGGATTATAGCCGGGTCATTCCAATTTCGGCACTTTTAGGGGCAACTTTATTATTATATGCAGATATTTTGTCTCACTTTATCGTATATCCTTATGAGTCACCGGTGGGAATTGTTACTGCTCTAATAGGCGCTTCATTTTTCTTGTATTTAGTAAGGAAGGAGCGACTTATAAAGCAATGATTAGAAAGAAAAAGCCTAATTTACTTATTAGCATCTGTGGAATAATTTTGCTCGCATTTTCTTTTATTAGTTTAGGGATTGGTTCAATATCAATATCACCTATCGATATTTTTTATACATTAATAGGACATTCTAGTGATAATTCTTTCATTTTGTTTAACTATCGTTTACCTCGTATGATTATTGCGATTATCGTGGGAGCATCTTTGGCAGTTGCAGGAGCAATTTTACAAATAATATTGAAGAATCCACTAGCTTCTCCGGATGTTGTTGGTGTCACAAAGGGAGCTAGCTTATTTGCAGTTGCCTCCATGATTTTACTACCTAATGCTTTGACAATCATGTTGCCTATATCAGCACTTTTAGGAGCGGTCACTGTAGCAACGATTCTTTTAGTTTTTGCTTATAAGCAAGGAGCAAAAACGCACTCCTTTGCTTTAATAGGGATAGCATTAAGCGCGATATGCCAAGCGGGTATTCAATTTTTCATTGTTAAATTCCCTGATAATGTTAATACGACATTGCTTTGGCTTACTGGGAGTTTATGGGGACGTAGCTGGAACGAAATCATGTTCTTAATCCCTTGCCTTATTTTGGTACCGATCATGCTATTATTTGCTCGAAAATTAGAGATTTTAGGATTGGGAGATAAGGTGGCGTCAAGCCTAGGTGAAAATGTGCAATTATTACGTTATAGTTTCCTTTCTGTTAGCGTAATTTTAACAGGTGCTTCTGTAGCAGTTGTCGGATCAATAGGCTTCATAGGATTAGTAGTGCCACATCTTTCTAAAAGGCTTGTTGATACAAACGCACGTAGATTTATAATAATGTCAGCTATTTTAGGAGCCTTATTTTTATTAGTGGCTGATACGTTAGGAAAAGGACTTATGCCACCAGTAGAAATTCCAGCTGGAATCGTTACAGCTCTCATTGGTGCGCCGTATTTTCTTTATTTACTTAGACGTGAAAAAAATAAGTGAAAGGAGTATCGACTTTTATGACACAACTATCAGCAGAAGAATTAACACTGAATTATGAATCAAATACGATTATAAATGGAATCAATTTAAACATTCCAAAAGGGAAAATATCGATCATCATTGGGGCGAACGGGTGTGGAAAATCGACGATTCTTCATGCCTTAGGTCGTTTGATGAAACCTAAACAAGGTAGTGTCTATCTAAATGGGAAAAACATTCATCAATATTCTCCGAAAGAAGTAGCAAAGCAACTCGCCTTTTTAGCGCAGTCACCAGAAATACTGGAAGATTTAACAGTAGAGGAATTATGTCTATATGGACGTCACCCACATAAAAGCTTGTTTGCACGTCATTCAGATAAAGATAAGGCAGTAGTGGAAGAAGCATTAAAAGCTACAAAAATGGACTTATTAAAAGATCGAACATTAGATGCATTATCTGGTGGTCAGAGACAACGCGCATGGATTGCTATGGCATTAGCGCAAGAAACAGATGTATTACTACTTGATGAGCCAACAACATATTTAGATTTAGCACATCAAATAGAAGTACTTGAATTACTTCGTGCATTAAATCAGAAGCACAAAAACACAATAATAATGGTGCTTCATGACTTAAATCAAGCAGCGAGCTACGCAGATTATTTAATTAGTATAGCGGATGGGGAAATATATCAAGAGGGAACGCCTAATGATATTTTTACAGAAGAAATGATTCAACATGTATTTGGACTCAATTCAAAAATTATCGAAAGCCCTGTTAATCAAGCCCCCATTTGCATTCCAATAGGTGTTATTTAAATTAATAGTTTCATTTGAAATAAAAAGATTGAAGCAGTCGTTTTCAATCTTTTTATTTTTTTGCTATTTGAAAAAGCGTCTTCAAATACACATTACGCCTTTGCTAAGTTTAATCGTAACGCTTAAAATGCTTTAATTGTTCTGGCGAAAGAGTTGTCCCATCTATTGTATAATACTCAAATTGCCCTATATGGTCTTTATCATGAGCAAAATAAATATAGACGACATTTGTTTCATCAGAAAAAATAACATTCACCCAATAACTAGGAAGACCTGCAAAGTGCCAATTACATTCAATAGATTGGATAGATTCCTTCCGATACGACATATCTTCGATCAAATAGTTTTCGATTCTTTTTTCATAAAGACGCTTTTTGATATGTACTGTACAAAATGGTGCAAGCAACATAATGATTATCCCAACGATCAAAATTTTTTTCATTCGCCATCTCCCTAATCAGTTCTACCTATTTTCGTTTCTAATAATTATTATATTGTCTTGTCGTTTATAGATAGTCCTTTATATTTCATATAGTCACATCTAACTATATGTAGTTTTTTAATTTCATTTGAAAGAGATTAATATTGTTTAATAAGATAAACAACATTATAATAGTGTTAATTATATCCAATTCTTGGGATACTTTCATGTAGAAGAAAGGGAGTCTGCCATATGCTAAAGAACACAAAGAATGTTGAGATATTGGAAACTAAAATTATTTTAGAGAAATATAAGGAAAATATAGAATCAATTCAAAAATCATTAAATCAACTAGAGTTTGAAGTTAGTCATTTGCAAAGTGAAGGTTTAGTTGAATTAGAAAGGTTAGCAAATGAATTAAATATGTTGCAGCTACTTTCAACGAGTATAAAATTTAAAGCTAATAATCTAAACTGTAATAACAATAAAACCATTGTGTCATCAATAACTGAATAAAATAGTGAGATCAAGTCACATCCAATTTGAATTAGGTTTATAATATGCTTCATACTTTCAATTGTTACATATTCTGAGGGAGATAGATTCAAGAAGTGTGTTATTACTAGCGTGCAATAATAAAGAAGCTAGACTACATAATGACTTAGACTAGTAACTACAGTTTCTAACTGGAAAGAGCATAGGATATATCTTATCTCATGAGAGGAAAATTTGGCCACTTTAGGACCGATAGCAAGGCGCCACACTCACAACGAGTAGTGGCTTTTTATTTTACATGTTATTACATTATTAAAAGGGCCACCGAAGGGTAGTGACCCTTAGAAAGAAAAAGATATATTATTTTGAAAAATTCATTAAAGGTTTGAAGTTCATAATTGTCATGTTATGGATTAAATATCTATGAAATATGTCAGGTACGTTAATACGAATTATACAAAAACGCTGCACCGATAATAATTAGGAGAATAAAAAGAACAACAAGTAGCGCAAATGCTGAACCGTAGCCAGATCCTCCATTACCATAAGATTGAGACATAATAATTCCCTCCTTTCTGTAATTTATAATATGTATAGTTTTATATGGGGGGTGAGATATCTATCATAGGTTGTCTTAGAAAAAGATTTAACATCCTTCCAGGGGTATCCATTAACCTCGGAAGGAGAGCGAATACCCGCGGAGCAAAGCAATACCCGCGGAAGGAAGGCGAATACCCGCGGAAGCAGGGTAAATACCCGCGGAGCAAAGCAATACCCGCGGAAGCAGGGTAAATACCCGCGGAAGGAAGGTAAATACCCGCGGAGCAAAGCAATACCCGCGGAAGCAAGGTAAATACCCGCGGAAGGAAGGTAAATACCCGCGGAAGAAGAGCAAATACCCGCGGAGCAAAGCAATACCCGCGGAAGCAGGGTAAATACCCGCGGAAGCAAGGTAAATACCCGCGGAAGCAGGGTAAATACCCGCGGAAGCAAGGTAAATACCCGCGGAAGCAGGGTAAATACCCGCGGAGCAAAGCAATACCCGCGGAAGCAGGGTAAATGCCCGCGGAAGCAAGGTAAATACCCGCGGAAGGAAGGGAAATACCCGCGGAAGCAGGGTAAATACCGCGGAAGCGAAGAGAATACCCGCGGAAGGAAGGTAAATACCCGCAAAAGCAAGCAAGACAATAGGCGTGGGAGTTTACTTTCGAAATTCATTGTAGGTAGATAAATAATTCATAATGACTAAACATTTATTGTTTGCAGGAGACAACAATTAGTACAAGAACTTCATACTATTCTCTTTATGAGTGACATCCGCTAGAGGATTTGGTCACTCAGTCGTGTGTTGTCAACACCGCTGACGCCCCGCTTTCGCTACGTAACTCACTTACTGAAGGAATTTAAACAATTTTGTTCGGTATTAGTCCATATTGGCAGGAACTTTTGGGCATGTAGCAGAAGATACTATTATTGTATGTAATAGTAGGTTTTGTGATCATGAATAGTATAAGCAGTATACATACAAAGGTGGTTCATTTCTTCAACTTATTTTGTAAATAAATCCAACTGTAATATCAAAAAGTCTAATTTGAAGGAGACCAAAGTTATGAAAATATCGAAGGGAGTAGAAATGCTCCATATTGAATTTCATGGACATATTATTCATCCAACTCTTTTATGGGATCAAGAAATGGCTGTTTTAATAGATACTGGATTCCCTGGACAAATGGAAGATTTACGCGTGGCTATGGAAAAGGTAGGAGTGCCGTTTGACAAATTAAAAGTTGTCATTTTGACGCATCAAGATATAGATCATATAGGTAGTCTTCCTAATATATTACAGAAGTATGGAAATACTATTAAAGTATATGCTCATGAACTGGATAAGCCATATATTCAAGGGGATTTAACTCTGTTGAAGGATGGGCACCTAAAGGATCTACCAAAGGGCAAGGTGGATGATATTTTGAAAGATGGTCAAGAATTACCGTATTACGGTGGGATTCGCATTATTCATACTCCAGGGCATACACCTGGCCATATCAGCTTGTATTTGAAAGAAAGTAAAACACTAATTGCTGGAGATTCGATGTACAGTGTAAACGGAATAATTGGGGGAATTCATATACCGACAGCACTTGATATAGATGAAGCGCGAAACTCTTTGAAGAAATACCTAGAACTCGACATTGAATCTGTGATTTGTTACCATGGAGGACTGAGTAAGGATAAAATTAATGAGCAGATTCAAAAAGTAATTTCAGAACCTTAGTTAATTAAATCGTAAAAAGCCACTATGTATACTTGAGAAGTATAGAGTGATAAGAAGGGAAGTATAAAACTATGGATTTCGAAACTGTTATGCAGGAGCTTGAAGCACTCGGTAAGGAACGATCTAAAAAAATGTATATATCCAATGGTGCACATGAGCCTCTTTTTGGTGTTGCTACAGGTGCTATGAAACCCATTGCAAAGAAAATAAAAAAAAATCAACAATTAGCTGAAGAGCTTTATGCTACAGGTAACTATGATGCAATGTATTTTGCAGGCATTATTGCAGACCCAAAAGCAATGACTGAATCGGATTTTGAACGTTGGATAGATGGAGCGTATTTTTATATGCTATCTGATTATGTAGTGGCAGTAACATTATCAGAGTCAGATATTGCCCAAGAGGTTTCTGATAAATGGATTGCAAGTGGTGACGAGCTAAAAATGTCAGCGGGTTGGAGTTGCTACTGCTGGCTTTTAGGGAATCGCAAAGACAAAGATTTTTCTGAAAGCAAGATTTCCAATATGCTTGATATGGTGAAAAGTTCAATTCACGATTCACCAGGGAGAACAAAATCTGCTATGAATAATTTTCTATCCACAGTTGGGATTTCGTATTTGCCACTACATGAAAAGGCGATCGAGACCGCAAAGGAAACAGGTGTAGTAGAACTTAAAAGGGACAACAAAAAAACAAGTTTTTTAAATGCTTACGAAAATATTCAAAAAGAAATGGATAGAGGAAGAATCGGTTTCAAACGTAAGTATGTAAGATGTTAAAATTAGCTTTGCATTGAGTATTAATCCAAATAAATAACATTCTAAGTCACATCTAACAAGGTGTGGCTTTTAATTTTGCCAGCAAAGTCAGATAGAGGCTTCCACAATCAAAAAGTGTTAGACCTAATTTATATATAAAGATTGAAATAGCGCCATATAAATTACCACAGATTATAAATCAATGACGAAGTGTCCTATATGCGCCTACAATGGCATACAGTGTTTGGAAGCAAACATTTGAAAGGATGTGGAGGCAAATGAAAGTAACGGTTAAAGAATGGCGTGTTATGTCTGATCACAACAAACAATTACTTTTAAATGCGGTAGCGACTAAATAAAACATAGAAAAGAAGAAGAATGAGAACATGCAGCTACAAATATAGCACGTATTAGAAAAAGCAATCGGTGCTAGAAAGTAATAACAATGTTTATAGTTTATCTGCACAAATAATCAATTAAGAGTTGTCCAATAGGCAACATCTCATTTAATGGATAAAATTAATGAAATCACTCTTAAAGGTGATGGCCCTTCATATAGCTGAGAAAATTTAAGACTTAATGGTTTTAATGCGAGTGCGAGAGTGATTCAAAATACAATCATTTAAATGACGTGTTAATTTCCCAATAAAACGAATAAGGTCAAATAAAAAAACAAAGCTCATGCTTTGTTTTTTTGTCTATTGCTTATGATAAGAGGAATAATACATAACGATCCTAGGAGAATGAACAGTATTAAAGTGTTGATTGGATTATCTTTTACAATTGTATCTGCTTGATGTTTTTTTTCAAATGCTCTTACCTCTTCTATAGTATTTACTTTATCATTTGGAAGCAGTTCATTTTTATCTACATCGTAGTAATAAAATCTGTGTTTGTTAAAGGTGAAAAAGTCATCATTTATCGTTTTATATGAACTTGAAATCATCGCTAAGTTCACTTTTTCCGTATCAGTCACTTTTTTTACATAGTTTTTACTTTCTTCTTTAAACAATTCTTTTTCTTTTTTTAATAAGTTAGCTGCTTCACTTTTTACCTTTTCTACATCTTGCAGCGTTGTTGCTTTTTTCAATCCCTCTTCTATTAAGGCTATTTGTTCCATTTTCATTTTTTCTTCAAATTCTTTTGTTTTTTTCTCTAATAATGACTTATCTTCTCTTGTTGTTTTGATGAGCACCGTTTTTGTTTCTTGTGCTAATATTTTGGCGGAATCGTTTTTGTAATTATGAATTTCATTTTTGTTTTTTTCGTTTACTGAATTCTGGTGCTCATCTGTAACGATTTTTGTTGCCATGCTGGCTGATGAAAAGACGATACTCAATATACATACTGACAGTCCGATCACACTTAATTTTTTTATAAATTTCATGTAAATCACCCCGTTCTTTCTGTTATTATCCATGAAATCCGTTATTGCATTTTCTCTCTTTTGTTCAAATGTTTTCTATTTTATGATGAATCAAGAAAATTTATGAAAAATCATAAAGAACAGCTAAAAAACGAGTTCCAATACATTAGGGCAGCAGAATAGGGAAGTGGCATATGCAACCACTTTAGAAATTAATGCTTGTTAGTGCATGTTTTCCGTTATTAAAAGATATATCAAAAGAAGTAAAAACTATGATTAGAAATTAGGTATTTAAAAAGTAAGAGGAATCGAAATAGGGGGGAATCAATGAATCATCAGCGGTTTTTATGGAAGGGGAAAATAAAAAGGACTGGGGTATTATTCCCAATCCTAATTAATAAAATTTAAATTTGGCGCCTGCAACGTCATTGAATTCATTCATTGGCCACAATAGCTAGCTATAATGACGCTACAAAAAAGGAGTAGCCAGATTAAACAATGTCTGAGTCCATGCGTGCATATCCTTTTAAATCATCAAAAAGCTCTAATGCAAATGAATTGGAATCTGCTTGAGGGCTAACACCCTTTTGAACAAAGACTAAAAATTCATCTATCGCTTTTTTGGATCCTTCTACTTCAACCTCAATTTGTTCTTGATCATTAAGTTTACAGTAACCTTTTAATCCTAGCTCAATTGCTTTTTGTTTAATGAAAAAGCGGTAGCCAGTCCCATAAACGTCACCGAAAAATTTAATTAGCGCTCGCTTATTCAAGCTTACACCTCCTAGTGAAGGGGAAAAGTACCCCCTTTGTGCTTAGTGCATAACACGTTCTTGTTCTAAATAGGCAATTAAGTTGTTGATATAATAAAGAACCTGCTTAGAAGCTTGATCTACTTCTTTTAAATGAACTTCAGCTTGTTCGATATTCCCAACTTTATAAGCTTCCGCTGCTAACTTCGCTGATTCGTGGACATGTAAATGATATGCATCTAAATCACGATAATCCTGTAGGTGCCCAAAACGTTCTACTGAGCGAGCAGATGTATACCATTTACCGAGTCGACAATCTGTATGCGATGAAACATCACTTGGTTGGACGTTTTCAAGACCGAGGAACATATTGTAAATTCGCCATTTCCATAAAATATGGTCGGCTTTTGATAATTGTAATAGTGCTATAGATGATAGCTGAACATTATTATTTGCAATAATGTCATTTCGGAATCGATTAATTTCTTTCCCTAATGCGTGAATATCACTAGATGTGTTATGGCTATAATCGCGAATATCATCTTGAAGACTAGAAATTTCAATCATTCTTGCGGATACTTCATCAATAGCTGCTGCTTGCTCCTCTGATATCGCCGCTGTATTTGTAACATCCAGATTAATACCTTCAATGGCATTAACAATCGCATTTAATAATGGTAACGATTCTTTAGCTTCAACGGTTGCTTCTTTTATAATCTCTGTCGTTTCCGTAATCGAGACTGACACGTCATTTGAATAGCTTTTTAAATGATGTACATTTGTAGAGACTTCACTAAGCGCTGATACTGTGCCCTCAGCGAGCTTTCGAACTTCCTGTGCAACTACGGCGAAGCCTTTTCCATGTTCACCTGCTCGTGCTGCCTCAATAGAAGCGTTCAAAGCAAGTAAATTCGTCTGATCGGCAATTTGGTTGATTAACGTTACAACATTTTCAATATCATTTACCCGCTTTTGCAATTCTGAAAAGGACTCAACAATCGTTGTAAATGTCTCTTCAGTTTTAAAGATTTCAGAAAGGGCATGCTCTATGGCATTTTTTCCTTGTACGGCGTGATCAACAGATTCAGTTGTTTTTTCTGAAATACGTGAAGACATTCGTGCAACCTCATTAATAGAAGCAGCAATTTCTTCAGTTGCTGCGGTAGAGGATTGAATTTCCTCATTTTGCTTATCTAAGCTAAATACTAAATCTTTCATATACATGATTTTTGCGTTAACATCCATTAAAGAAGAAATTTCAGCAACTACATTTTCAATTGTACGTTCTGTTAATACTTCAACGAGCAATTCCTGATCAACATTGACTGCAGATTGGAAGGATTTCATGTATTCAAATGCCTTATTAGGTTTCAAACCAAAATTATGTAGTATGTATGTAGTAATATAAAATGCAAATTGATTGAAGACGACGATTAACTTACCGGGCTCATATTGATTTTTTCTGAATAAATTGAAAAATTTAACGGTTTCATCTACATATTCATCATCACGAGTAGCTAAGAAAAATTGAGTTAAGTATCGATTAATATATTCTTCACTAATCGTTAGCTCAGTGGAGAGAGAGATTTCACTTAAATAGTTATTAAAAATAGCGTTCATTGAAGGCGTGATATCGTTTAATTTATTATAAAGAGTTTTTAAATTCTCTTCATCTTGAGAGTTGAAATGGTTAAATGCTAGTGTTTTATTAAAACGGCCTGTAGCATTTAAATTTGTACCACGCTTTAATAATTCATCGAGTTCGGCCTTAGGTCGAATACTTGAAAACATAAAAAAAATACCTCCAAAAATTATGAATAATAAGGTAATAATAGCATATTAAAGTGTGTATTAATAGACATTTCAAATGTCTTTGCTAAAATGAAAGTATCTTATTACAGCAGGGAATGTGGCAAATATGTATACAATCATTTACATGAAAGCTGATTATGAGCCTTGGTGGAAGTTTGAAGGCTGGGAGGCTTTTATACAAACAAATGAAACTTTCGAAACAGAAGAGCAATTTGAATCAGCTTTACAAAGAAAACTGCAACACTTCCGATCAACATATGACAATGAAGTAACGAAAGAAGGGGGATTTTGGGCTTTTTGGTCAGAGGATGAAAGTGCTTTTTGCGAAGCTTGTGATGATGATGTACAAATTTATCACGGTATTATCACTTTGAAATCTGAGTCATAGAAATAAAATTTTGACATTTTTAAAAAAACATTTTTCTTTATTTGACAAAATTATGAATGATGGTTATACTTAGGTTAACAATTTAATTGCTTCACCGGAAACATGAATTCACATATTACAAAAAGTGATCGCGTTAGTACGGTACTCTTTGTAATATGTGAATTTTTTCATTCGCTGAAGAAATTACATATTGTTCACTTTTATTTTTTTGGAGGTTTTCTTAAATGAAACAAGGTACAGTAAAATGGTTTAACTCAGAAAAAGGTTTTGGATTCATCGAAGTAGAAGGCGAAAACGACGTATTCGTACACTTCTCAGCTATCGGAGGAGAAGGATTCAAAACTCTTGACGAAGGTCAAAAAGTGGAATTCGAAGTTGTAGATGGCAACCGCGGACCACAAGCTGCTAACGTAACTAAACTTTAATTCTCAGTAATTAAAATTACTTTCGTTAAACTTAAGACATCCTATATCAATAGGATGTCTTTTTTTGTATTTAAATAGATTTAGTCGATGAGAAATGAACAATACATTTATTAATAATAATTTTATTATGTAAATTAAAAAGTCATTTAAAGAGTGTTTTTTTGGGCCAAATAGATGTATTTATAAAATTCTTTTTTACAAATGAGAGAAAAGAGAAGGGCTGTTTAAATATATGATTGTCAAAGAAAATCTGTAATATGGATGATATAGAGCATAGATCCTGCGAGATGCTAGGACACGAGACCTGGCAATGAGCGTCAGGAGCACATGTCTTACCCACGAAAAGTGAAGTGGATTTTTACCATTTATAATTATGCTAGAATTCTTATAGAACTTTTCAGACATGCCCTTTTTTAAATAATTTAGTATGGACTAATTATTTTCCTGTTGTTTTTTCTCCATATATTTTTTACCCCATTCACCCATAGTGTGCAATACGGGTATAAAGCTTTTCCCTTGTGCTGTTAGCGAGTATTCCACTTTAGGAGGAACTTGTTTATACACTTCTCTATGAACCATTCCATCCTCTTCCAACTCTCTCAGTTGTCTTGTTAATATCCCTTTTGAAATGCCTGGTAACAACCTTTGAAGTTCGTTAAATCTTCTTGTTCGTCTACTTAGATACCATAAAATAGTGATTTTCCATCTTCCAGCGATTACATTTTGAGTAAGTGTCAAAGAACATACTTCTTCTTGTTCTTCGGTAGGTGGTTCTCCTTGAAAATTAAATCGAGCCATTGATTGATATTCCCTTCTCTCATTAGGTACTTTTTTTGTGACTATGTCATAAAAAAATGCCTACTTTTATTTTTGTGACTGTGGATATAGTATATACCTAGATTTCATTTTTCAAAATGAAAATTTAATTGGAGGGGAAAAAATGAAAATATTAGTTACAGGTGCAACGGGAAAATTAGGGTCAAAGATTGTAGAAGCATTATTAAAAGCTGTACCGGCAAGTGAGTTGGCCGTTAGTGTTCGAAATCCTGAGAAAGCAGAAGGATTTCGAGCTCTCGGAGTAGAAGTTCGACACGGAGATTTTGATCGACCAGAAACATTAGATGCTGCCTTTTCAGGAATTGATCGACTATTAATGATATCTACGTTTGGGGATGATGAAACAATAATGAGACAGCATACGAATGCCGTAACCGCTGCTCAACATGCTCAAGTAAAATTTATTGCTTATACTAGTGTAACAAATGCACGTGAAAGTAAGTTTTTCCTTGCTTCATCCCATAGAGCCAGAGAAGAAGCTATTTTGAAAACAGGTATTCCTTACTCATTTTTACGAAACAATTGGTATTTTGAAAATGAAATTGGGAGCATACAGGGCGCGATGGTAGGAGCACATTGGGTTACATCAGCAGGAAAAGGAAAAGTAGGCTGGGTACTTCGACAAGATTTAGCAGAGGCAACAGCAAATGTATTGATTGGAAAAGGACACGAGAATACAATTTACGAGCTTTCTGGAAAGCTAAAGACGCAAGAGGAATTAGTATCTGTCCTTGTAGATGTATTAGCGAAAGAAATCCATCTACAACAAGTCGATGATGTTACTTATGCGGACATTTTGAAAGGTGCAGGAGTACCAGAAGCATACCTTCCTATGCTCGTAAACACGCAAAAAGGTATTCGAGAAGGTGGTTTAGAAATTGAAAGTAACGATTTAGAAAAATTACTTGGTCGCCCTGTTACACCAATAAACGAAGCTCTTAGCCATATTATTAGTGAAATTTCTCAAACAGGAAATTAAGTTTAATCAAAAAAATGACCTTCCTATCTGTAATGGAGGTCATTTTTATATAAAAGGACTGACGGCTTTACTTGTTAAATAATGTATAAAATAAACTAATTAGCATTGTGTAGTGTAGTTAACTATCAAAAATTGAACAACTATATTTTCAACCGTATTTAGCCATTGGTCTATTTATTTAATACACGTTGTAGCACCTGAACCGGTATAAATAAACCGACACGACCATATGGATCTTTTTTCGCAGTTGCAAAGACAATCCCGACAACCTCGCCATCAGCATTTATGACAGGACTCCCACTATTTCCTCGATAAACAGGGGCATCCATCATCATAACAGGTTCCTGCCAATCCTCTAGGTATGTTGATTCCAGTAATGTTCCTTCATTTGCGATGCCCGTAAAGGCTAGTGGATTACCAATGAAATAGACAGGCTCATTTTTGCTATAGCTCGGATTATTAGCAAGTGAAAGGGAAGGTAGATCATCCCCGGATACTTGCAATAATGCTAAATCTACGTCGGGGTAACTTTCCACTATCTTGGCACCCATTAATCCTTCCTCAGGGAAAACAACGAGTAATGATTGTGCATCTTCTACAACGTGTGCATTGGTTACGATAAGTCCATCTGAAGAAATAACAAAACCAGTACCTTTACTAGAACCTGTAGAGATCTCCACAACAGCCTTTTTATATGTTTTTATATCTTCTTGCGTTGATAACCGAGCAGACACTTTCAAAAATTCAATCGCTGGAATGGAGTAAATTTGAAAGATAAGTGCAAATGTATTCAAAAATAACACAAATGCCATACTCCAGACAATCCATTTGACAATCGGTCTTTGTTTTTTGGGCTTTTTACCTTTGAGGCGTTCTTCTTGTTCTTGTGCTAACGCTTTTTCCTGTTCAGCGAGGACAAGCTCAATCAATTCTTCTTCGGACAAATCTTCATCTGTTGTTGATCTATGTATGTTGTCACTCATAAAAGCCCTCCTTACTCAAAATGAAAAGCGCCCAAGCAGGACGCCTGTGAAGTAATTCTTATGCAATTTTTGTAGGGTAGGTTTAATGCCAAACGGTTCCATATTAGTGTCAACATCATGTCTTCTATACGGAATATGTCGTTTGGTCATTGTACCCTTTAGAGCGTGTAATCTAAAGGAAGTCAGGGGTGATTGAATAGTTCTAGTTACTTGCTATTTTACAGTGAGACTTCTTCAGTTCTTTTCTTTCATTATACGTGAAGTCTATAGGTTATACGAATATTATGAAAACCAGTTTACAAGAGATCTACTTGCTAGACACATCGAGCCGCTCACAAAAAATATTGCTAGGTATACTGGACAAAAGGATGTGTTAGCAACAAAAGCAATTGTAATTAAAATAATTATATTATGTAAACTGAGCTAGAAACTTGTAAGAGAGTCTCTAATTTAATATGATAGAGATGAATTTACGAAAATGGGGGCGTATAGATGTATCGACAAGTAGATGATTTTTTAAATGAGTGGTCAGCATCAGCACAAGGCACAATTCAAGTATTAAAAGCTGTAACAGATGAAAAGCTAGAGCAAAGCATCGTAGAAGGTCATAGCACATTAGGCTGGTTAGGGTGGCATTTAGTTGGTGCTGCTGGTTATTTCAGTTATTTAGCAGGTTTACAGGTGCCGATGATTCGTCAAGAAGATCCAATTCCATCTACAGCGGCTGAGATTGTAGCTGCTTACGAAAAACTAGCAAATGGTGTGAAAGAGGAAGCGGCAAAGCTATCAGATGAAGACTTGCTGGAAGAAGTAAAAGGCTTCACGGGACCAATTGCTAGAGGTGCATTATTACGTGTACTAATCGATCATCAAACACATCACCGTGGACAAATGACAGTGCTACTACGTCAAGCAGGCTTACTAGTACCAGGCGTAATGGGACCAACGAAAGACATGCAAAAGTAGACGTATTAGGCAGATACTCAATGTATCTGTCTTTTTTATTTTTTGTGAAAATGAAAAACAATTACATATAACGAGAAAATAGGCAATCCAACTAGGAAGTGCCTATTTTTGTTTAAAGTAGAATTGGATATAGGCTATAAATTTTTAACGATCCTTATTTAATAGCAAACCATCTAAAAATATTGCAATAAAGCCTTTACTTTCGTGTAACAAATCAAAATCTTTTCCAAAAACTAACCAGTCATATAAAGAACCTCGCATACAACGAGTCATGTAAATGACGGTTTCTTGCACATTTATTTGTACAGATAATTCACCATCCTTAATTGCCTTTTGTATAAATGAATGCAAGATTTTATACAATTTGCGTTCAGAATTAGAAAAGAAATTTCTTTCGTTTTCAATTAAGCCACTTTTGTAAACAGACCGCATTAAATCCATTCCTAAATCATCTTTTAAATATGTCATTTGTGCATCAATTAATAAGATTACCTTTTCCTTGAAGGAAAGTTTTACGGGCAGAGTAGTCGTAAATTCTTCATAAAAATGATCAATTTCTTTAAATTTTTCTAGGAAAATATCGTACTTTGAAGAGAAATGACCATAAAATGCTCCTTTTGAACTGTTGCTTTGCTGAACAATTTCATCAACCGTTACTTGATCAAAGCCTTTCGTTTGGAACAATGTAAGGGCTGTTAAATATAGATGTTTCTTCGTTTCTTGAGCCTGTTGTTTTCTTGTCATTTTCATTTCTACATCACCTAATTTCCGCTAGATTTGCTATTTAACTTTAGCATAATACTCGTTCATGTAATTAACTTGTTTTCTGAATTTTTAGAAATAATATTGACAACTATTTATCTTGACGATTAATATACAGACTATAGTCTATGAAACTATTTCAAAAGGGGTGTAGATCATGGATCTTTTAAGGGAGAGAGTTGCGCAACAGCCTGAAAAAAATTTTATTCGGTTTGAGGATCGTAACGGAATGTATGTCGAAAAAAATAATGGGAATTTTTATCAGGAAGTTATGCGCTTTAGTAATGCACTTCATAAGCTGTGCATTAAAAAAGGGGATCATGTTTACTCGCTCTGCAATTAGTGAAGAGGCATTGATTGCACATTGTCGGGAACGTCTCGCAAAATTTAAAGTGCCGGATCGTATTGAATTTGTGACAGATTTCCCTCGCACACCAGTCGGCAAAATTCAAAAGCATGTTTTACGTAACGCTATTTTTAGGTAAAGCGAATGAAATAAAAATTTGACTGTAGAGAGAAGGGGCTATATGAAAAATGTGAAAGTATTAGTAGCAAGTTTAGCAGGCTCAATCATTGAATGGTACGATTTTTATTTGTATGGTACGGCAACAGGATTAGTTTTTACAACGCTATTTTTCCCATCGACTAATCCAGTAATTTCGATTTTAATTGCATTTGCTACGTTTGGAGCTGGCTATGCGGCACGACCAATTGGAAGTTTAATCTTTGGACATATGGGTGATCGTGTTGGAAGGAAAGCCTCGCTTATGCTCACGTTAATTGGAATGGGCGGTAGTTCTTTTTTGATCGGTTTATTACCTACCTATGCGCAAGTAGGGTTACTCGCGCCAACGCTATTAGTCATTTTGCGACTTATTCAAGGGATTGCACTTGGGGGTGAATGGGGAGGTGCTGTGTTACTAGCTACCGAATCGGCTACAAAAGGTGTGCGTGGCTTTTTTGGTTCTATTCCGCAGCTTGGTGTTCCAATCGGTTTAGTTTTAGGGACATTTAGTTTTACACTTATTTCTTCATTAACGACTGAAGCACAATTTATGGCCTGGGGATGGCGTTTACCATTTCTATTTAGTGCAGTTTTAATCGTAATAGCGATATGGATTCGAAGTGGGATTGAAGAAACACCTGAATTTAAACGCAAAAAAGACAATGGTGAACTAGCAAAGATACCAATTGTCCAAGTATTTAAATATAACAAAAAAGACATTTTCCGCATTATTGGATTAAAAATAGGGGACGGATTCTTTAATGTATTTTTAATGTCATTTATTTTAGTGTATGCGACGACGTATATTGGCTACACAAGGGATGTCGCATTATTTGCTTTAACAATAAGCTGCGCAACAATGATAGTAACAATTCCACTAGTTGGTTATTTTTCAGACTTTATAGGACGTAAGAAAATTTATATCGGTGGCCTTATTACAATGTTACTGCTTGCAATTCCTTATTTCGTGATGATTCCGATTAGTTCAACGTATTTCTTTATGTTACAAGTCGTATTACTTGGTGTCGTATGGGCAGCCATTTTCGCGACGCAAGGTACGTTCTTTTCTGAATTATTCCCAGCGAATGTTCGCTATACGGGGCTATCCTTTGGCTATCAAATCGCTGCAGCAATCGTCGGTTTTGGACCAATGCTATGGACTTCTTTAGCAACAGAGTATGGGGCTTCACCGTATTTATTTGGTGGATTGATGATAGCCGGGCTTCTACTATCACTGCTACTTGCAGTATTTTCGCCTGATACACGGATAATCACTCAATATGAAGAAACTGTCGAGAAAGTACAGGAAAATGAACGACTGTCAGATACTCAAGTGGAAGTGGCAATGACAACATCGACAAAGTAATCGTGGACATTATTTTTACAAGGAAAGCAAAAGTGTGTTTTATAGCAATAAAAAAACAGGGTTCTCCTTTTTGAATAGGAGAACCCTTTTAAAATTAGCTTAAGCCTTGGCTATCTTTCCACTCAAGGAATTCATCATAAGTTAATAGTTTATCTAAAATTGTGCCGTCTTCACGGATTTCGATGACACGGTTCGCAATTGTTTGAATGAACTGATGGTCATGAGATGTGAACAGCATCGCACCTTTGAAGCGCATAAGTCCTTCGTTTAGTGCTTGAATAGATTCAAGGTCAAGGTGGTTCGTTGGTTCATCTAGTAAAACAACGTTTGCTGTAGCAAGCATCATTTTAGATAGCATACAACGTACTTTTTCTCCCCCTGAAAGTACAGAAGGTGATTTTTTTACTTCCTCACCAGAGAATAACATACGACCTAAGAAGCCGCGTAAGAAGCTTTCTGTTTCATCATCAGGAGAATATTGGCGTAACCATTCAACTAATGATTTTTCTGAACCTTCGAAGTATTTATCGTGATCATTTTCGAAGTAACTTTGAGAAGTTGTTACGCCCCATTTGAACGTACCAGCATCTGCTTTTCTTTCATCCATTAGAATATCAAGAAGAGCTGTTTTGGCCATTGGATTACCAAGTAAAATGATTTTATCTTCTTTGTTCATTGAAAAGCGAATATCTTTAAATAGTGTTTCGCCTTCATTGCTTGCTGTAAGACCTTCCACTGTTAACACATCGTTACCGATTTCACGTCCAGTTTGGAAGTTGATGAATGGATATTTACGGCTAGAAGGTTTAATGTCGTCAAGCTCGATTTTATCCAACATTTTCTTACGAGAAGTCGCTTGGCTTGATTTAGAAGCGTTCGCAGAGAAACGAGCAACGAATGCTTGTAGCTCTTTAATCTTCTCTTCTTTCTTCTTGTTTTGGTCTGCCATCATTTTTTGTGCTAATTGGCTAGACTCATACCAGAAGTCATAGTTACCAACATATAATTGGATTTTAGAGAAGTCTAAATCCGCGATATGCGTACACACTTTATTTAAGAAGTGACGGTCATGGGATACGACAATAACCGTATTTTCAAAGTTAATTAAGAATTCTTCTAACCATTGAATTGCTTTTAAGTCAAGGTGGTTGGTAGGCTCATCTAGTAATAGAACGTCTGGTTTACCAAATAGAGCTTGTGCTAATAATACTTTGACTTTGTCAGAACCTTCAAGATCAGCCATTAGCATATAGTGAAGCTCGTCGCCAATTCCTAACCCGTTTAATAATGTTGCTGCTTCTGAGTCAGCTTCCCAACCATTTAGGTCAGCGAATTCACCTTCTAATTCAGCAGCACGCATGCCATCCTCATCAGAAAAGTCTTCTTTAGCGTAGATAGCGTCTTTTTCAGATTTTACTTCCCAAAGACGTTTGTTCCCCATAACAACTGTATCTAATACATTGAATTCATCGTATTCAAAGTGGTTTTGTTTAAGAACTGATAAACGTTCGTCCTTACCCATTGATACGTGTCCTTCTTGCGCTTCAATTTCACCAGAAAGAATTTTTAAAAATGTTGATTTACCAGCACCGTTTGCACCGATTAAACCGTAGCAGTTCCCTGGTGTGAATTTTATATTTACGTCTTCAAATAGTTTACGATCGCCATAGCGAAGACCTACATTACTTACTTGAATCATGCAAGTTCCTCCTTTTTTCACAATGGCACTAGTATATCATGAAATATGTACCATAGTCTATAAACATTATTAAATCAACGTTTGGTTATGTATTGTCAAATATTTGAGCGGGATAAGAGTGGGGATAATGTTAATAAAAAGTGAATACATATACTTTTTTATGTATTTAATCATCTCAAATGTAAAGAACAGGTTTTATGAAATAATGCCCTCTCTAGTGAGAAAGGCTTTATTTCACTAAATTATTTTAAATCAAACTTGAGAAAAGGCTTTTATCATTAAAGTTTCTCTTCCCATATCCAAATTGGCTGCTGAAGAACGATGGATGTAAGGTGACGGTTTATTTTTTTTGAATTCACCGTCATCTCATTGCTAAGAACAATCACTGTTAATTCTGCGTCATTTAGCCGTGTAACATAATGACGAAAACCACTCGGATATCCTCCTGGATGCCCAACAGCATTTTTCCCCATGACATCTTGAGTATACCAACCATATCCGTATTGATACGGAAACTTTTTAGCATGGGTCATACTCATCAGCTGAGAAGATTTTTTACTTATCAATACATGATTACGCAAGGCTCGGTCAAACAGTTCTAAATCTACAGCTGTAGAAATGATATCCCCAGCTGCATACGCTGCAGAATTATGCATTAATGGTCCGACTTTCCCCTCTATATGACCTTCCGCTTTCGGTAAATCATCCGGAACTGTAAACATAGAATTAATCATCTTACTCGGCTCAAAAATATGCTCTTCTATATAATTTGAATAGGGCTGTCCGCTGACTTTTTCAATAATAAGCCCTAACATCACATAACCAGTATTACTATAACTAAAGCTTCTACCTGGGGTAAATTCTAATTCAGAATCACTAACGGTATTTACAATATCAATTGGATTCCATTCTTTACTGTAATCAAAATTTTCCTTTAGATAGTCCGGAATTCCCGAGCTATGACTTAGTAGATGACTTATTGTAATAGTTTCTCCATTCGGAAAGTCTGGAAAGTATTGCGAAATTGGATGATCTAAGTTTAGAAGTTCCTTTTCTACTAGTTGCATGACTGCTACTGCTGTGAATGTTTTAGATAATGAAGCCATCTGAAAGAGCGTGCTTGGGCTATTAGGTAAATCAGTGGCAGCCAGTCCGTAACCCTTTGAAAATAAAACTTCATCTTCCTTAGCGATTAGGACAGTACCCTGAAATTTTTCATTTATCAAATATTAATCGATTTTTTCAGGAACGCTTCCAGATAAATTACTATGGTTACTACGTCCAAATAATAGCAAAGCTTCTATAGACACGACTACAATAACAAGAATAATAATTGAAGAAATTTTTAATGATTTATTCATATATACCTCGCAATCTATTTCTCTATAGCTTTTTAAAAACTTCCTACTTATTAGACGATATTTGACACGCAAAAAAAATAACAATTAATCATGATCTTGAATCAGTGAAGAAATTTTTTAAAATATGTAAGCTTTTTGGGTAAGTTAGACAACGGCTTATTTAAAAGTAAGAGGATGAACGATAGATCGTTTGACAAATAAATAAAACAAACGGTATGAGTATTACACTCGGATAATTACATACACACTGAGGGATAGATTAATTCGTATTTCTATTTTTTTATTTTATACAAATTATCCCTGAAATACCATATAATATTTACGCAGGGGAATATGTAATACAATACATTGTAGAAAAAGAAAGAGTTATAAACATTTTAGAAGAAGTAATACAAACTATTGAACAATCCAAGGTGTTACCTGAGGAAGTTCAGTGGCTGTTTTAGCGTCAATTATAAGCTATGAAGTACATTGGAAGACTAAACAGGTCATTAACAGCCTAACTAGGTGTGAATTTGTATCTGAATAAAATGGTATGGAATGAAAAATATATATTATTAAAGATACATTTTTTAAGGGTTTTTTATTTGTATTTATTCTTTTAACATTTGTCTTTATGAGTAGCAAACGCAAAGCATAATGAGGCATTGGCGGATGAATTAGAAAGGGTTGATAATGCATAAACATGTAGTAATTGAGGACATGACGCTTATTTAAGCTTTTACGATAATGTAGAAATGCTTTTTAAACAAATGGATGATTAAATCCAAATAGTTGTGAACGAAAGTATTTAGTAAGAAAGATTTATTCCAGGTACTCGAAAAAATGAGACTTGGTCTTTTTCAATTTCTTTAATTTAGAGGGGTTTTTATGCATAGAGAGCTAAAACAAAGAATAGTAAGTGAACCATCTGAATTCACTTTTTATGTGGAGAAACTAATTAGTACAAATAGATTTGACGATGGTGAAGTGTTGGAAATATCGATACTTGCCATAAAAAACGGACCGGGAAGATTATCAGATGAACAATGGCATGTCTTTATAGAAAATGGTTTATTACCTTATTATTATGATAAATGTGAAAGATGTACAGATGATATTCCATGGTCATTTATGTTCAGTGCTATTTTTATAAATAGAGATCATCTTTGTCCTTTCTGTAATTATTTAGAAAATAAAAAATAAGTCTTTTGCCTTCCGTGTTGAGGAGGGCTTTGCTTCTATTTTACAAGAAATACAGACATGTCATTAGTGGGAGTGATTTGGCGTATTCAGAAGTAATGGAATTAGATTTATTTGGTGGGCAAATGGACAGTAATAACTAACTATGTATCAAAAGCTTAAGCATGATGGAGGTGGATGGCTTTGCGATAGAACACATACATTTACACATTTGTCCTTTAAAACGCGTTCATACTTTCTATTAGATTATGATATAGAATATAAAATGATAATTTATTGAACTACTCCAATTTCGCTTCTCTTAGAAGGGGGAGATTCCAAAGCACACCTTCTTAATCGAAGGTTTTCATTACCTTACTGCCCTTTATATTTCTTAAAATGGAGATTACTGTCGGAAAATGAAAAAACAATCATAAAGACCTACAACAATTTAATAGGTTGTAGTTGCTTCATTGCTACAATATCGCTAGAATGATTATGTATCTTTTTTTGTTTTAGATTATACATACATATTTATTGTTGCATATGCGTTAAATGCATTTGGTTAGTTCTTAAAGTTGATATTCTGCTGCTATTCCAACCCCAAAGATTTACCACTACGAATATCAGTATAGGTAACTGTCAGTAGAAGACTATTATTTCATCATATTTTCATGCCGTGCCGTCCAAAAATGGTACCACTTGTTATAGGAAATGAAAACCCTTGAACTCACCAAGGTAAGTTATGTTAGTGGGATTCAATTTTATCTACTGTATGAAAAACTATTTTGAAAAGTACCTAGACTGTAAAGACCTATTAGGTTTGCTACGAACTCACGTTGAAATGTAAAACAGTTAATAACTATATAAATATGTCATGTCAACTTTTTCAAAAGGTGATCATGATTATAAACAAGAGATGCATATGGAAATTTTATCTATTGGAGGTATGTTATGGGTAAGGGCTTGATAAGATCAGCCATATTAATAGTAGTAATTGTACTAGGTATAGGAAGTTATTATTTTATAACAGATATTAGAAGTGAAATGGCACATAAAAAACTTGTGAAAAACTATGAAAAACCAATTCCGAAAACGATAAATGACGAATATGATGTAATAGTCATTGGTGGAGAGCCAGAAGGAGTTGCTGCTGCAGTTTCAGCAGCTCGTAATGGTGCAAAAACACTTTTAGTAGAAAAGCGTGAGGAATTAGGTGGGTTATTTACGTATGGAATGCTCAATTTCCTTGATATACCTCGAAATGACTCTAAACGACCAGTCAGTATGGGTATTTTTAAAGAATGGCACGACCTAGTTAGAGGGAAAGATGCCTTTGGAATTATAGATGCGAAGGCTGCCTTTAAAAAGCTTGTCGATGAAGAACCGAATTTAACGCTTTCTGTTCAAACAGAAGTTGTTAATGCCGGCCTTGATTCAAATCAGCTAACATCAGTAGAATTAAAAAATAAATATGGTACGTATATTGTAAAAGGCAAGACATTCATTGATGCTACACAAGATGCTGATTTTGCTACAATGTCAAAAGTTCCATTTTTCATGGGTGGAGAAGATATTGGTATTAAGGATAAGAGAATGGCTGTTACCTTGATGCTACATTTAAAAAATGTTGATTGGGATAAGGTGAAAAAAGAAGCAAACTCAAATACTTTTGGTGGTGCTCACCTAAATGATTCAGTTATGTGGGGCTTTACAAAGCTTCATGATGACTATAAGCCAGTACAAGAAGGTACGAGATTACGAGGCTTGAATTTAGCAAAAGTAGATGATGAATATTATATTAATGCTTTACAAATTTTCGGAATCGATGGTTTGAATGAACTTTCCAAACAGGAAGCAATTGAAAAAGGAAAGAAAGAGACTGAACATATTTTAAAATATTTACATGAGAAGTTTCCTGGTTTTGAAAATGCAGAAGTTGTGAGTTATCCGGAGGAACTATACGTCCGCGAAACAAGACATATTTGGGCAGAATACCAATTACCGATGTCTGATGTTTGGAAGAATAGTGATCATTGGGATAGCATTGGCGTAGCTGCGTATCCAGTTGATGTACAAGCGCAAACGCCTCATGATTATGGATATGTTATTTCAGCTCCAAAACAATATGCCATTCCTTTCCGATCTTTAGTGCCGAAAGAAATCGATGGCTTGCTTGTTGTAGGTCGTTCTGCAGGTTATTCATCACTTGCAGCGGGAAGTGCACGTGTCGTTCCAACGGGTATGGTGACAGGTGAAGCAGCGGGAGCAGCAGCAGCATTAGCGATTAAAGAAGACGTAACCTTTAGAGCATTGAGCAAGGACAAAAAACTCATCAATACTTTACGGGAAGATTTGAAGAAACAAGGAGCCTTTGTAGATCCTTTTGAGATGGATTATCCTTATAAAGGTGAATGGTATGATAAATCTATTCAAACTTTAATCAATTACGGTCTCGTTGTCGGTGGTTATTCGAATGATTTAAATGTTGAAGATACAGCAACAAAGATTAAATTTGCGAAAATGCTAAAAGAGGGCGTTCAACGTGTTAGTCCAGAGAAAATGAACGAGCTAAAGGATAAGCTGGATGTCGTTATCTATAAAGTAGCTAAAAAAGAAAAAAGCCCAATTAAAAGAGATGAAGTTGCAGAATTCTTGACGGAAGTATTAGTAGGTAAGTCAAGTGATAACAACTGGGATGTATTGATTGAAAAAGGGATTATCAGTGAAAAATTAGCAAAAAGATTAACAGAAAACAAGGAACTAAAATTAAAAGAGTTGTATGCCATAATGGCTGATGTCATCCATTATTCAGAAAAGGAACATACCCACTAATTAGTGGGGAATGTTCCTTTTCCTTATAGTTATGGCATTCATGTATTCGTAATATGCTCTATCACCTTAAGTGCTCCATTGGAATCGATTCAATTATTTAAAAATCAAAAGACGGTTGACTAAAAAAAGGAACTCCTGTAAAATATTTTGAAATTACAGATCAATTATGCTTCGGCATAATTGCGTCAGGAATCGGCTTTGTGCTTGCACAAAGAACTCCTTTCCGATCCCGTGACAACCGCCGGAGGCTTTAACTTTTTTCAGCTGGTGTTGAACATCTGTTGAAAAGTAGCTTAAATCTTAATTCAACTCACCACCTTTAGAGGGGAGTCTTCAGCTGAAAGAAGTTAAATTCGATGATAAAGAGAGTAGTTTATGGAGTTACTGGAAAGCGAATTAGGGATGGTGTGAGCCTAATGCAGGAGCTATAAATGAAACGCACTTTGGAGAAGGTTCTCGAATTAGTAGTAGAGAATATCGGGGAGTCACCCCGTTAACAATGGAAAGTGGTCATATTATATGGCAACTAGAGTGGTACCACGGGATAATTATGCTCTCGTCTCTATTTTAGAGACGAGGGCTTTTTTTATCTTCATTTAGTATGAATTGTGCGCGCACAATTCAAAATCCGGACACTTTGTTTGTCTACAAGAAAACGGGAGGAGAATGAATATGAATACACAAATTGCAAAAAGTATAGCTGTGGCATTAAATAATGTGCTGTCAGTTATTGAAATTCAAAATTTACTGGAGAAACCAAAAAAATTAGAATTAGGGGATTTGGCATTCCCGTGCTTTACGTTAGCCAAAAAACTAAGAAAATCCCCTCACACTATCGCGTCCGACATAAAAAATAATATAAGCTGCGATTTCATACAAGAAGTTCAAGTAGTAGGTGGTTATGTCAATATTTTTTATCATCAGCCAACGATAACTCAACTAGTTCTTTGCAAAATTGTAAAAGAGAAAAATTTATACGGGACTCAACAAGAGTCAAAAGGGAATATAGTGCTAGATTTTTCTTCACCTAATATAGCGAAGCCTTTTTCTATGGGCCATTTACGTTCAACAGTGATCGGTAATGCTTTGGCTAATATCGCCGAGAAAAACGGCTACAAAGCAATTCGCATTAATCATTTGGGTGACTGGGGAACGCAATTTGGTAAATTAATCGTCGCTTATCAAAAATGGGGAGATCAAAAGACGATTGAAGTTGCCCCAATAGAGGAACTACTGAAAATTTATGTAAAATTCCATGAAGAAGCGGAGCAGGATGATTCACTGAATGAACAGGCACGTACTGCATTTAAAGCATTAGAAGATGGGGATGAAAAGACGTTAGCTCTTTGGCAATGGTTTAGAGATGCATCACTCGAAGAATTCAAAAACATTTACGAATTGCTTGGAATTGGCTTTGATTCATTCGCTGGAGAAGCGTTCTATAATGACAAAATGGCTGCTGTTGTTAAGGAATTGGAAGAAAAAGAACTGCTTGTGAAATCCGAGGGTGCTCATGTCGTTGAAATAGACAATATGCCTCCATGCTTAATAACCAAAACTGATGGTGCTACGCTTTACGCTACACGTGATTTAGCAGCTGCTTTTTATCGTAAACAACAATATGACCCTAAAAAATCATTTTATGTTGTAGGGCATGAACAGTCACTTCATTTTAGCCAATTATTTAAGGTCATAGAAAAGATGGGGTATGATTGGGCAAAAGACTTGCAGCATGTACCTTTTGGGATGATTTTAAAAGAGGGTAAAAAAATGTCGACGCGTAAAGGAAAGATCGTTCTATTAACAGATGTACTAACAGAAGCAATTGCTACGGCGAAGCGAAATATCGAGGAAAAAAATCCAAATCTAATGCATAAAGAGAGTATCGCACAACAGGTTGGTGTAGGAGCGGTCATTTTTAATGATTTGAAAAATGATCGTCTTCATGATATTGAGTTTTCTATTGAGCACATGATGAATTTTGAAGGTGAAACAGGGCCATATATTCAATATACGTATGCACGTATCGCATCTCTTTTGGCAAAAGCAGATGCACAAAGTTATGAAGTATCACTCGAACCATTAGGTGAGCAAGCATGGCCTGTTATTTTATTACTCGAACAGTTTCCGAAAGTAATTGCTAACGCCTTTGAACTAGCAGATCCATCACAAATTGCTAAATACGCTTTACAATTAGCGCGTCAATTTAATAAATATTATGCGCAAAATAAAGTATTGGTCAATGACAGCCAAATAAAATTAAGATTAGCATTTTGTCTATGTGTATCCATTGTGTTAAAAGAGTCGTTGGCATTATTAGGCATTGCCGCACCTAAAAATATGTAAGTATGATTAGTGTGTCTACAACATCGTGCTAGCTATATCTTGCAACTAGTAATAGCTGTGGAAATTGACCGTTACTAGAAAAAATGGTAAAAGAGTATAGTGAGAATTCAAAGGTCTTATCAAATTTCGTTGAATTTTTAACCGCATAATTAGAGAGAAGGTTTTTAGAAAGTATGGAGAAAAAGCAAAGGCGTGTTTCCATGGTACTTGTGGTTGTTTGTATTTTCTTAGTTGCGCTCAATATGCGCCCAGCAGTCACAGGAATAGGACCACTATTTAATGTACTTTTAGAATCACTCCATATATCAAATACGAAAATGAGCTTTTTAACATCTATTCCGGTGTTTTGTATGGGACTCTTTGCACCATTCGCAGTCCCATTACAAAGAAAACTTGGAACAAAAACAGCTATTACGCTCTTAATAATCATCCTAATAATAGCAAATGGTCTACGCTTTTTAAAAGAAAGTTATGTACTACTTGTAGTCACAAGCTTTGCGGCAGGATTTGCCATTGCACTGATAGGACCTATATTAAATGCCTATATTAAGAAAAAATTCCCGAGTCGTTTTACTACGGTGGTTGGTATTTATTCATTTGGAATAGGAACAGGTGCAACACTGAGTGCGGCACTAACATTACCATTTTATAATCATTTTCATGAGAGCTGGACGATGGCACTTGGCTCTTGGGCAATACTTGCTATTATTGCTCTATGTATATGGATCCTGACAATACAAAATCAAGAGCTACCAGAGACAGCTGTATTTACAGAAAAAGTAGCACGGAATCCGTGGAAAAATGTCCGTGCTTGGACCATTTTAATTTACTTTGGCTTACAAACATCTTTGTTCTTCTCCATGATGTCCTGGTTAGCACCGATGTTACAGGATAAAGGCTTTTCCCTTGGCGCTGCAAGTACTATGCTAACATTTATGTCTATTGTACAAATGATTGGGAATATTTTGGTCCCTATATTAATGGAAAAATGGTCGAGTCGAATCGGCTGGCTCTTCTCCTTGGGGGTCTTTGGCATTTTTGGCTTTGTGTTGCTATGGGTAGGCTCAGGGGCTTTATTATGGATTGCGGTATTCATAATAGGTATTGTCTTAAGCGGCTTATTTCCAATCGGTTTATTACTACCTTTGGATGAGGCAAGAAATGACGAGGAAGCAAATAGCTGGTCATCTATGGTGCTTTCAGGCGGCTTCATGATAAGCGCCATTATCCCTATACTGATTGGCTATTGCTATGATGTGACGGGTAATCATACATTTACTTATGCAATTTTTATCACTTTAATGCTAGGCATTATAGCTACTATCATTTTTCTTAAAAAAAAATAATGTGGAAACATGCGCAAATGTACGCGCATGTTTTTTTTGCTGTTTTCGTGATTGATTTTGCCAAATAGGAACTATTGTTCTATAATGTGGAAGGAGTAAAATGGAGGTATATTTTATGAGACCTAAACTAACGAAAGATATAAGTGTAGATAATTTTAACGATTTTTATTGGTTAAAGGAAGAATTGCAATCTTTTTGTAGAAAAAACGGAATAAGTGCTTCTGGTTCTAAAATAGAGATTGCCAATAGGATTGAAACATTTCTACAGACAGGGGAGATTAAGAAGCCTGTCAGAAAATCAAAAGCGAAAAAAATAGAACAGCAAGTAGACTTACGTCTTGATACAGTCATTACCGAAAGTCATCGTTGTAGTCAAAATGTAAGGGCGTTTTTTAAGACAGTACTCCCAAAATTTCATTTTTCAACCTATATCCAAAACTATTTTAAAAACAATGTCGGAAAAACTTATCGTGATGTCGTAGATGCTTGGAATAAAGAGGAGGAACGAAAGAAAGACCCTTCATACAAGAAAAACATTGCACCCCAATTTGAATATAATCAATTCATCCGTGATTTTTTTTCTGACCCGGAAAACCAAGGGAAAAGTCGTGAAGAAGCGATTGAAGCATGGAATACAATCAAGAAACTACCTGGAAACAATAAATATAAAACTTAATAATTAGTTTACGGTGTTCAGTATATGGAATGATACATAATTTTTTAAGAGAAGCCTACCATTTATTTTCTAGATGGGGACTGGGACCACCGTGTAAATAAAGTAATAGCGGGTTATCATAGTTAGTACCAGAATGAAAGATCGGCACCATTAAACAAGACAAATTCCTCAATAGTAATTAACTTCTCGGATTTATTGTAATCGACCATTCTCCCTAATTATGATTACTTCATCTTTCAAACTATTTAAAGATATTCAACTGAAACGTCATTTTGGTTTTAATCCATATCTAATTGAGGTGTCTTCTTCAAAACCACCTTTACATCAACATAAAAACGATATAACTTCTTTTAAGACACACTACATTGTCTCCGATTCACTCGTCGAAAAACCTTTAAATAGATCTACTAAAAATAAATTCTTTTTTCAGCTACCTTGAACTCAACATGTCTTCCAAGCTCAGTAATTGAAGCGGGGAGGCATCTTTTTTTATATCAATTTAACTGCAAACGATAAGTTATTTTCTATAGCAAAGATAATAAAGAGTCGTTTTTTATAGGTAGAACGAATTGAACATAGGACAAGAGCCTAATTTTATTATTACATTTAAAATAATAATATTATTATGTAAACTTGAAACGTAGCGTAACCTTGTTTATGATAGAATAGAAAGATGTTTAACTTACTTTCAGTAATGAAACTTGCCACCTCTATAGGTGATGAGATGAATACGGGTTGAAGTTATTTTTCAGCACGTCCACTGAAAGAAGTTAAAGCCTTCGGACGCAATTATGCCAAGGCATAGTTGAATGATAGAAAGTTTTGGTGAACGTATGTGGAAAAAGATGCTCATTCTTGGAGCGACAACTTTACTTTTAACCGGCTGTGGCAATGAAACATTGGCAGAGGTAGTTCAAAGTAAAAAGAGTGATGTGAAATCGGAAAAGGCTGTGACGAAGCAGCAAGAAAAAATTGTTCCGGAAGTAAAAGTAGTTGGGGAGAACGGAATCGGTGCAGGGATTATTGTAAAAAAAGAGGATGGTAAACTTTATATTGTGACAAATGGGGCGCTCGTCGCTTCAAAGCCAACTGCGCTTGTACAATTTAACAATGATAAACTGAAGGAAGCCAAAGTTCACTATTTATCGACAGCTTATAATATAGCCATTTTAGAAGTTTCCTATAACGTATCGGTAAAGGTACCGACCGTTTATAATGAGGAATTAGATCAGTTAGCTGTTTATGTCGATAGTTTACCACACACTATTCAAAAATATAGTGACAGTGTAGCAGCTTATTACATAGATGCAAATCAAAATACACGTATAGGGAGTCCTGTTCTAGAAGCAGAGAATGGCAAACTTGTGGGCATCTATTTTAAACGTAAGGAAAACGGTGGATCACAGCCGTATATATTGCCATTTAAAGATATTGTGATGTTATTGGATGAATGGTGTGAAGGTGGCATGAAGCCAAGTAATAGACTAACTCAAGCCAAAAACTTGTATCCGTATATAGAACAGGGTAATAAGGAAGCCGTCCAGCAAGCAATTGATCAATATGGAAAGAACATTTTTGCTTTTAATACCGATGAAATAAAGCTATTTTTAGATACATTTCATAAGCAATTAAGAGCAGCTGTTGAGGTTCAAGATGCAAGTGTCATGAATTCTTTCGTAGGGTCAAACGATTTACAAAGCACCCTGGATAATATGGTTGCCTATTACGCTTCCAAAAAAGCGCAAATATATTTTTCCGATACGACGATAAAAAATATCAGCATGGAAGGACAAAATATTATTGTTCGTGCCAAAACAGAATATGTCCTAACAAATTCTGCTGGCCAAGAGGCACTTGCAAACTCTATGATGGTATATGAAATAAATAAAAATGAACAGGGCGAGTATAAGCTTATTCGTCTAACAACTGAGGAGTGAAAAGTTGGATGGAGCAAGCAAGACAAATGCTACAACATCATTTTGGCTATGATTCATTTCGCGATGGACAAGAACCAATTATTGAACAAACATTACGAGGTCAATCAAGTCTTTGTGTGATGCCAACTGGCGGAGGTAAATCAATTTGCTATCAAATTCCGGCGCTCATGCTAGATGGCCTTACAGTCGTCATATCCCCTTTGATTTCTTTGATGCAAGATCAGGTAGAAGCATTACGTGCTGCAAATATTCCAGCGGCGTATATTAATAGTACATTAACCGTGCAAGAAGTGAATGAAACGATCCAGCTCGCTAGTGCGGGTTATTTAAAGCTTCTTTATATAGCGCCAGAGCGATTAGAAAGTGCAAGTTTTTTACAAGTATTATCGAATTTATCTGTACCTTTGATTGCTGTGGATGAAGCACACTGTATATCTCAGTGGGGGCATGATTTTAGACCAAGCTACCGAGCAATCCAAAAATTTTTTACGTTGTGGCCGCAAAAGCCAACTGTCTTAGCACTTACTGCCACAGCTACACCAGCTGTTTGTGATGATATTAGACAATTATTAGACATTGACGAGCAATCAACTGTCATTACTGGTTTTTCACGCGACAATTTATCATTTTCTGTGTTAATCGGTGAAAACAAAGAGCGCTACATTAAAAATTACTTAATGAAAAATAAAAATGAAGCGGGCATTATTTATGCGGCTACACGAAAGGCTGTAGACGCGATCTATGAGCTGTTAAGTCGTTCGGGCGAAGCTGTTGCAAAATACCATGCGGGATTATCAGAGGACATGCGTATGTCAGAGCAAGAGCGCTTTTTAAAAGATGAGGCGCGCATTATGGTAGCTACCAATGCATTTGGAATGGGTATTGATAAGAGTAATGTACGCTTTGTTATTCATTATCAAATGCCACGCAATATGGAAAGCTATTATCAGGAAGCCGGACGTGCAGGGCGTGATGGATTACCAAGTGCTTGTATTTTACTGTATGCATCAGGTGATGTTCAAACACAGCGCTTTTTAATTGAACAGACGCAGGATGAAACACGGATTGCACAGGAATTAGGAAAGCTGCAAACGATGGTGGATTATTGCCATACAGAAGGCTGTTTACAAAATGCCATCTTAACGTATTTTGGCGAAGTACCAGGGGAGCCTTGTAGTCGTTGTAGTAACTGTAATGATGGACGAGAAGTGAAAGATGTGACGGTAGATGCACAAAAGGTGTTAGCCTGCGTCGTAAGGATGGGGCAAAAATTCGGTAAGACGATGGTAGCCCAAGTATTAATTGGCTCCAAAAATCAAAAGGTCACTGAATTTGGCTTTGCAAGGCTGTCTACCTATGGCATTTTAAAAGGACAATATTCCTCAAAGGATGTCTCAACCTTTATTGAGTTTTTAATTGCTGAGGGCGTTCTTGCCGTTAAACATGGCACGTTTCCAACCATTTATGTTTCAGAGGAAGGCAAAGAAGTTCTACTCGGAAATCAACAAGTCATGAGAAAAGAAGCTGTTACTGTGCGTAAGCTTGTAGACAATGATCCGTTATTTGAGCATTTACGATTATTACGTAAAGAGATCGCAGATGAGGAAAAGGTACCACCATTTGTTGTGTTCTCTGATAAAACATTACGTGATTTATGTGACAAAAAACCAAATGAGCTAGAAGATTTACGACATGTTAGCGGTATTGGTGAAGTAAAATTCGAAAAATATGGCGAGCGGTTCTTCGAGGCACTGCAGTCTTTTTTGAAAACAGTTTAAAGAGAAAAAAGGGAAGTGCTTAATTCAACAGAATTAGGCACTTCCATTTTATTTGCAAAGTATTACAACCTGTTATTTCTCCCAAAGCTCGATTAGTCGACCTTCAGGATCTTTAATCCAAATAAACTTTCCAAATTCACTTATTTCTTTTTCCTTCTCAAGTGGAACACCAATTTGTTCGAGATGCTTAATTGTTTCGTCTATATCATGTACTTGGAAATTTAACATTACTTGTTGTTCAGTTGGAAAATAACTGTCATCTTCGCTAAAGAAAGAAAAGATCGTCTCATTTCCTAATTGAGGTTTAATCACAGCCCCATTCCAATTTTCCATTTCAATCTTCAACACGTCACTGTACCATTTTTTTACTACATCAAGATTGTTAGTTCTCCAAAATATTCCCCCGAAACCTTTTATCATCGTATTTAGCTCCTGTCTGACTTTAAAATTTTTCGTTTTTCGAATTTAGGTTTAGTTCCTTCTTCACTATACCGCTTGAATTGTTTAAGTACAATTTTTCATAATATCAATTTCAGCATAAATATCCATTAAATAAATTACCATAAAGAATAACTAAAGAGGTGAATTGTCAAACCTACAGTAACAAAATAAAAAACCCGGAATTAATATTCCGGGCTTGATTCTCACTTACTTATAGTGCTCCATGACACACTGCCTCGCTTCCGCATTGATCTTAAATTTTTAAGACAACTGTGCTTTAGCTTCATTCAGCTTTGATGGTCCTTCTGAGTTACCGGTCAGCCCCACTCATCGGGTTAACCCTCCTTGTCATTGGATTTGAAAGTGAAATCTTAAATAGTATAGACCGATCATTATTTTTTATACACGTTTTTAAAAAGGAATAAAATCCAACGGCTATATTTATACTCCCGCATAAATGCGTCCTGAATTACCTTAGAGCCGCATATGTTTTTTTGCGTGAAAGCGAAGCGATAGAGCGACAGCAACAACATGTCTTCGTCTGTGCGAAAGCGAAGCGACAGCAACAACATGTCTTCGTCTGTGCGAAAGCGAAGCGACAGCAACAACATGTTTTCGTCTGTGCGAAAGTGAAGCGCCAGTAAACAACGTTTTGTCAGTTAGCTGTTATCGTAAGAAGAATAACTAAAGAGGGGATAAAACAAAAAAATAACCCGGAATATACATATTCCGGGCTTGATTCACTTACTTATAGTGCTCCATGACACACTGCCTCGCTTCCGCATTGATCTTAAAATTTTTAAGAAACTGTGCTTTAGCTTCATTCAGCTTTGATGGTCCTTCTGAGTTACCGGTCAGCCCCACTCATCGGGTTAACCCTCCTTGTCATTGGATTTGAAAGTGAAATCTTAAATAGTATAGACCGATCATTATTTTTTATACACGTAAACAAAAAAGAATAAATCCATTTCGAAAACGGCTAAACCTTGAGTTAAATAGGGGATTTGTCAATCAAAATGGAATTCCATAAAAATTATTTCACCCAATGCTCAGTGATGAACTGATCTCGGCCAGAAAGTGCTCGGTCTTTCTGATAATGCTCCGACTCTTTTTTATAAAAGTCCTGATGATAATCTTCTGCAGGGTAGAAGTATTTAGCAACGCGAATTGTGGTTACAATAGGTTTATCAAAGCGACCACTGTTTGCTAGCTTTTCCTTAGAGGCTTCTGCAATGCGTTTTTGTTCATCTGAATAAGTAAAGATAGCAGTCGTATATGATTCACCACGGTCATGGAATTGACCAAAAGCATCTGTAGGGTCTATTTGCATCCAGTAAATATCAAGTAGCTGCTCATAACTAAAAACGTTAGGGTCAAATTCAATTTCGACTACTTCTAAATGCCCAGAAGTACCTTTTTTGACATCCTCATAAGTAGGATTGTCTATATGGCCACCCATGTAGCCAGAAGTGACCTTATGTATACCATCCCATTCAACAAATGGCTTTACCATGCACCAAAAACAACCGCCAGCAAACGTAGCTTTCTCGATCATGTTCATCATCCTTTCTGTCGTGAAAATATTATAGCATTATTTGGTTCATTCCTGGCAAAAAGGGTGTAAAATAACCTTTAAATAGTTATTGAAAGGATTCGCAACATACTATAAAATGAACCTTTCTTAGATTGAATCGTTACATTACTATAAAAAATAGAGGAGTTAACAGTTATGGAAGAGCAAGATTATTCAAGACGCTCGCAGCGCCCACAAAAACGCCGCTTGCGTAAAGGGCGAGCATTGTTCACATTGTTATTACTTTTTGTCATCGTGATTGCAGGTTATTCCGTTATGCAATATCGGAGTGGACTGAAATTGGCAAGTGATACAAAGGTAGCCCAAGAGGCTTTCAAGGGCGATACAGTAAATGGCGATGTGGAAAACTATTTATTATTAGGGATCGATACTCGTGGTGAAGAAAAATCACGTACAGATACAATGATGGTATTATCGTGGAATAAGAAAACAAATGATATGAAGCTCGTGTCACTTATGCGAGATATTTATGCAGAAATTCCTGGTTATAAATCCTATAAGCTTAACACGGCCTACTATTTAGACGGTGTTCAATTATTAAAAGATACGATTACCAATATGTTTGGCCTCCCGATTCATCATTATGCCATTATTGATTTTAAAAATTTCGAATCACTTGTAGATATTTTAGCGCCAAATGGTGTTGAAATCGATGTAGATAAAGATATGTCTGAAAATATCGGGGTTTCATTAAAACAAGGTGTTCATAACTTAAACGGTCAAGAATTACTTGGCTTTGCCCGATTCCGTCACGATGCTGAAGGGGATTTTGGTCGAGTAGCACGTCAGCAAAAGGTGATTGAAGCCTTAAAAAATGAAGTTTTATCACCTCAAAATATGATGAACTTACCAAAATTCGTTGGAGCAGCGCAAGGATATATAACGACGGACTATTCATCAGCAGAAGAGGTTCAACAAGTGCTGAAAATGGTGTCGAAAGGTAAAGTCAGTATAGAAAAAGCAACAGTTCCAATTGAAGGTAGTTATAATTTCCAAAGCTTTAGAGGTGTCGGGGATTCAATTGTTATGGATGTGGAGAAAAACAAAGAATTTTTACGTAAATTTTTAGGAATTCCTTTAGAGTGATTTTTCGCAAAATCCAACATCATCTTGTAAAATAAGGATATAGGATTGATATTGGGGTGATTAGATGGAAAAAGACAGATCAGATGAGCGTTCAAATTTCTTTTCAACGAAGTTTATTCGCTTTATCGGTGGTAAAAACTTATTTTTTACACTGATTGTATTATTATTATTAGCATGCGTTATTTTTATGTTCCAAAAAGTTTCCTTTATATTTACCCCGTTAAAAGTTTTATTTGAGGTAGTTATTCTACCAGGGGTATTAGCCATTATTGGGTATTATTTACTTCGTCCAATATTGGGGCTTTTCGAAAGATGGCGGATCCCAAGGGTTTGGGGTATCTTTCTTCTATATATCATTCTGATCGGCATCATTACGTTATTAGTAGTACTTGTCTATCCGTTTTTACGAGACCAGTTTACTAATTTAGCACAGGAATTCCCGGGATATTTTATGGCATTTACACAAAATATCGCTGAGTTTCTCAATAATGCACGACTCAACGAGTACTTAGATAAAGTTAATTTAAATTATGATTCAATGGTAGAGAATTTTACTACAGATATGGTGGACACGGTAAAAGATACGGCTGCGAATTTAGCGCAAGGTGTAGCATCTGGAATTACTGGATTCGTATCAGCGTTAACTGGAATTGTTCTATCATTAGTGACGGTTCCATTTATATTATTTTACTTACTTAAAGATGGTAAAAAACTACCTAGTTTTATTATAAAAATTTGTCCGCCACGTATGCGTAAAGAAGTAACAGAAATCTTACAAGACATGGACAAGCAAATTAGTTCCTACATTCAAGGACAAATTTTAGTGTCCATGTGCATAGGTGCAATGGTGACTATCGGATTTTTAATTATCGGTATGAAATATGCCTTATTGCTTGGCTTCCTTGCTATGATTACGAGCGTGGTTCCATACTTAGGGCCTGTTATCGCCATTACGCCAGCGGTCATTATCGCTCTTGTTACATCGCCATTCATGCTTATTAAACTAGCCATTGTATGGACGGTTGTACAGCTCATTGAAGGGAAATTTATTTCTCCACAAATTATGGGTAAATCACTGAGTATCCATCCAATTACAATTATTTTCGTGTTATTAACGGCTGGTTCTTTATTTGGCGTACCAGGTGTCATTTTAGGGATTCCGGGTTATGCCATTTTAAAAGTGCTAGTAACACATTTATTTAAACTATATAAACAGCGTTATAATCGTTATACGGATGATATGCATCAAAAATATGATGTATAAGAAGAGACAGCTACTGCGAACGTGCAGTAGCTGTTTTTTATAAGGCTAGATATATACGTATGAGCACGAAAGAACAAAACGAGCAGCGACAATTTCGAATAATGCTGGAACTAAGGCCAGAGACCCGCTATATATTTGTCGGTAAGGCAAGTGGGAAAATAATTATCGCCTGCAGTATTTAGTAATAAAAATTACTGGACTATTCGTTCCGGAAATATTATATTATTGTTATTGAAAGGAGGAATTTACCATCGGACGTTCAAAAGAGTTTGACAAGGAACACGTACTACATAAGGCAATGTTAGTATTTTGGGAAAAAGGCTACGATGCAACGAGTATACCGGATTTGTTAGAAGCTATGGAATTAAGCAGATCAAGTTTGTACGAAACCTTTACAGATAAACAAACACTTTATGTTGAGGCAATTCACCATTACAAAAAATTCAATCAAAATAAACGCAATTTCTTGGTAAATGCGCCATCTGCGAAAGGTGGAATACGGCAGTATTTTGATCAGCATATTTCTTCTGCTTTTGATGATGATTTGCCCAAAGGATGCTTGATTACAAATGCAAGTATTGGTTTGGATTCACCGGATGAACAACTACGTAAATTGATACGAGACAGCTTTGAGGAATTAGAACAGTCTTTCTATGAACTATTAAGTAAAGGACAAAAGGTGGGAGAAATCGACCCTAAGAAAGATATTAAGGCTTTATCACATTTACTGCTTAATCTTAATCACAGTATCAAAGTAGTATCAAAGGTGAATAACAACAAAAAAAATATTTATAACATGATGAATACTGTAATTGAGATGCTATAGACAATTTTTTTTACTATTACTGGAATGTTCGTTCCAGTAAATAAGAATAAGACTTTAATAAAGTGAGGGAGAGTTTTCTATGAGTTTAATCGCAAAATAAAAAATGGAGAAACCTGTTTCATCGTGGATTATACTCATTCTGGCCATAGCTTGTGGCGTGATTGTTGCTAATCTCTATTATGCGCAACCCTTAGTAGGACCCATCAGTTCTACACTAGAATTATCTTCCGGGGCAGCTGGCCTCATCGTCACGCTGACTCAAATTGGTTACGGAATCGGATTGTTATTTATCGTTCCTTTGGGAGATATCCTGGAAAATAGAAAACTAGTTGTTACTTTATTGCTCTTCACTGCAGTCGTGTTGGCGATTGCTGCGGTGGTTAAAAGTGCTACGCTATTTCTTGCAACTTCACTGTTTATCGGGGTAGGCTCAGTAGCAGCTCAAGTACTAGTTTCGTATGCAGCTCATCTTTCATCCGATGCCACACGCGGCCGCAATGTGGGTAATGTTATGAGTGGTTTGTTACTTGGTATCATGCTCGCTCGTCCCATATCCAGTATTGTGGCGGAGTATATGGGTTGGCGCGCTATATTCGTCTTTTCCGCTGTAATAATTTTTGTTCTGGCTTTTGTATTAATAAAGTTACTTCCTACAAGGCAGCCATTGACAACAACACAATATCCAACACTGCTGAGATCTATGTTGCATTTACTCAAATCGACACCAGTCCTACAACGTAGAGCAATCTATCACTTTTGTGTGTTCGGAACTTTTAGTTTGTTCTGGACAACTGTTCCTATGTTATTGACTAGTCCGATTTTCAATTTTTCGCAAAAAGAAGTTGCGTTGTTCGCATTGGTAGGAGTATCTGGCGCGGTTGCAGCACCTGTGGCAGGCCATCTTGCTGATAAAGGTTGGGTTCGACCAGCTACAGGTTTAGCTTTAGCTTTAGTTATCATTTCTGTCATTCTACCCCTTATGATCCAAAGCGGCTCAACATTAGCATTAGTAATATTGGTAGTTTCGGCCATTCTTTTAGACATGGGGGTTTCTGCTAATCTAGTCCTTGGTCAACGCGCTATTTTCTCATTGGGAGCAGAGTTTCGAAGCCGACTTAATGGTTTATACATGGCCATTTTTTTTGGTGGCGGTGCAATAGGTTCTGCGACAGGAGGATGGGCATACGCCATGTTTGGCTGGAAAGCAGCATTATTGATTGGAATAGCTTTACCGACCATTGCGGCGATTTATTACGCGACCGAGAAAAAGTAATGGATAGTTGAAAAAATGATGCTACACAATAAAAATGGGTACGTGGCAAGCTATATATCATTATTCGTAGCGATTATTTCATGTTTAACTTGTTTAGAAGAAGGTAGGACTTGTTGTTGCTTATGAAGTTTATTTTTGCGTTCTCGTTTCTAGAAGAGATTGAAGCTACCTAATTGCCACTAGATAGGAGATGGGGAATTGTTATTTTTCGAAGGGGAAAACATACAAAATATTATATTTCAATCTTGGTCGATAGAATCAAGTTCTAAGTGGACTATTGCAAGGCTATTCGTCGTATCCTGATTCATTATTAAAATCAATAAAATTATGACTTAAAATACATCCATGCCTTTTACTGACATCATGACTCACATTTACAATAGGAGGATTTATAGAAAAGCAATTATAGAATTAATAAATGATTCCAAGTAAATCACCCTAGACAACCTAGATTTTAAACAGTAATATTAGATGTTGATCAAATTTGATAGCGTAGAATAAATAGAAAAGGTGTTATTTTTGAAAATCAATAAAAAATTCGAACCATTAATTTTTAGTATCTTTATGATTTTAGGTATATCCTGTATTATCTCTTTCGTTATGACTTCAATGAATGTTGGATATACAGCTTTTTTCCTTAAATCATGGATGAGAGCATGGGGGATTGCTTTTGTAGTTGCATTTTTAGCTTCTAACTTACTACCTTTCGTAGTTAAAAGAATAATGAGAATATTTATATTTGTTGAGAATAAAGCTTAATAAAAAAGTGAAATACTACGTCGGATATAGTACCAGGTATACTGTACAACCCCCATTAGTCGCCCCAATCCTTGAAAAGAACAACATATGCGTGTAAATCGGTTCCACGTATCAATTTCTTTTATGCTACTTTCATAGATCTGCACAAATTGTTGATCCATGAAAGTCTGCTTATTCTTTCTCTCCCAACATATTAAAAACAATTTATCTATTGTTCGAATAAAAAATAAAGTGTATGAGAATAGCTTTATAGAGTATGAACAAGAAAAAATTCTTTTAAAAAAGTATGATAAATGTTGCTATATAAGCTTTCTACAAGAAAATCCCTCTATTTTGAACGACATCGGTAAGAAAGATATGCTGAAGCAGTATCTATTCAATTTAAATCTGCTGTAAAATAGGAGAGAGAAGTTGTTTATGGATATTTGTAGAAAGAGGTGTTTTATGAAAAAGGTGTTATTAACAATCGGAATAATCATTTTCCTTGTTGGAGCATTCGTATTTTACAACAAACTTTATCTCCCTCCACTCCCAATAGAAAATATAAGTAAAAAGACAGTTATAGAAAAAATAAAGGATTCCAAGATACAAATGGTTAAATTGTCGAGCGAAAATGGTCAAGAATGGTATGTAATCAAGGAAAGAGATACATCTGTAGCTGATGAAATGATTAGAGAAATGCTTGATCAAAATGGATGGACTTTTAAACAAAAGGAGGGGAATGGACTCTTCTTTGAAAGACATGGCGAAAACTTGATTGTGTCGACACAAATGTGGACTGGAGACTATGTGTTAGTGAAAATTCCCGCCAAGTTTAACGAATGAGAGCTTCATGAAATAAAGGAGAACTTTATAGGATATATAAAGGATTCAAGCTAAGGCACAATGCTACAGTTTTTCTCTTTTAGATGATTTAACCAAAATATTAGTTCTCCTGAAAGGGGTAGCGTCAGGAAAATGCGGATTTAAAACGATAAAGAAGTTCCAAATTAAAAAGCCCAATTTCTCTGCAAAACAAAATAGAGAAAGTGAGCTTTTCAGTTACTTCATTATTTTATTCAAACTAATATAAAACTGCTAAGTTGATTTTTTAGCTCAGCTATTTATTGAATTCATTAACTGGAAGAAGTATTCAGGTTTATGAGTCTTATTTAGGTTATACCATGAATGTAATGTGTCGGGTGCAAATACATCTAATTTTTTCAGTACTTCCATCGTAAATTCTAGAGGTGCTACTCCTGATGCAGTAATCAAATTCTCACCAGATACCGCAGGTCTCATCTCATAAAATTTTTCTCCTTTATAATTAGGACAGACCATTTTAATATACTCTAAGTCATTGCTTGTGTGTTTTCTAGAATCTAAGTATCCCATATTCGCAAGGGCCTCAGTTGCACCACAAATTGCAGCAACAATAGTACCAAGCTTTAAAGCTTCGCCAATTTTTTTTAAGATAGGTTGATGAATATCTTCTCTCCAAGTAGTCCCTCCAGGTAAGACTAAAAGATCTTTACCCTCAAGTGTACATTCATCAATAGAAATATCTGGTTTTATGCTCAGTCCTCCCATCGTAGTAATCATTTCTTTATTAGCTCCTACTGTAACTACTTTTAAGGGTGCTAAATCTTTTTTGAAATATCTTCCTGAGTTTAATTCAGCAATTAAATATCCATATTCCCAGTCTGACATTGTATTAAAAACATAAAGATAAACTTTTTTTGTTTGCATCCAATAACACTCCAATCACAATTGATAAGCCTATTATAATATAACTTCCCTGACAGTTAACGTCAGGGAAGTTATCATACTTGATGAAATTTTATTAATTCCGACAGAACTTCAATAAGTCTTTTCTTAAGACTTATTGGCTCAATAACTTTAATAGATTTACCGTACGGTAAAAGTAAATAAGGTACATATGTATGTATCATATCTTTTTCAAGAAGAAAAACTGCTTGATTTGAAGTCCGTTCTTGTAAATAATGTCCTAAAAACCAATGTTGGCAAATATCATCCAACGTCCTTTTATTTCCATTAATAACCAAAGAAATAATCCCTTCCTTATCTTCTATAGTCGGAAGGAGGTTTTTCATAAAAAAGTCACGTGCTGAAAAATTTTCAGGCCGGCTAAACTTATTTTCGGTTAGCATTAGACTTTCAATTCGATCTACTCTAAAACTACGGATATCATTCCTAAGATGACAAAATCCAATCACATACCACTTATTATTCCAATAAATAATTCTGTACGGATCAACCAATCTATATTTTGATTGATCTTCGCCACTTTTATGGTAAAGAATTTTTAAAGAGTATCCGTTAGCTACGGCCTGCTCCAACTCCTTCAAGAAAGGTTCCATAGAGAGGGAACTTAATCGACTTATTACTTCAAGACTGGTCAAATGTTGGTTTATCTTTGTTTCCTGCTCTTGATTTGAATATTTGCTTAGCTTTGAAATAGCCCTATTTAGTGCTTCACCACCATAATATCTAGCTTCTTCTGCAAAAACAGCAGCATGATAAAGTGAAGTTTGCTCCTCAAAATCAAAAAAAAGAGGAGCCTCAATAAAATTGTTCAATAAAGTGTATCCACCGTTATGTCCTGGTTCTGAAATTATAGGTACGCCACTTGTTGAAATTGTATCAATATAACGATACACAGTCCTTATATTCATCTCTAACTTTTCCGAAATTTGTTTTGCAGTAATTTTTTCACCTGAACGAAGCATCCATAGAATTGCTAACATATTGTCAATCTTAGGCATATAATTCCACCTCTATATGAAATTTATTTTCTATTATATATTTCCGATTTTTGGTATAACTCATCAACTGTTCTTTTCCGATAGCTTTCTATATAATGAGGCCCTAGACACATTTGTAATTTCACAAATTTGATTTACAGTCATATCTCCTTCTTTATAAAGCTTTACTGCATAATTCATTCCTACATGATTTTTATGGTACTTCTTTAACCGACCTTTAAACTTTCCTTTTTTTTTAGCCAGTTCAATCCCGCCTACGGATAAGATCACGTTCTAATTGGTTTACATCCGCCATAACCGTAATTAAGAATTGGCTGTAGGGATTATCTTCTGATAAATCTAGCCATGTATCTTTTAAGGATTTTAAATTTGCCTTTTTACTCCATATATTATCGATTATAATTATTTCAAATAAATCTTGTGTACTACGAGTAATCCGAGTTAAGTCCGTAACATAAATGATGTCACCTTCTTGTATATTCTCTAACATTTTTTGAAGTTGCTCACGATCTTTTGTTGCTCCGGAAAGTAAAGGAGAAGCCATGAATGGACTGGCAAGAGCTATTTTCTTTGGAAAACAAGAGAGCTTAGGGAACGAACCATACAGCATCAATTGCAAAGAGCCAGTGCTTTAAACATAATTATCAATGCCATTAGTATTTGGAATACCTTACATCTAACAAAAGCACTTGAATATCAAAAACAGTCAGATAGTTTAAATGAAGAATTATTGCACAATATGTCACATCTAGGTTGGGAACATATTAATTTACTTGGAGGATACCTTTTAATTCAGAAAAAATGGTCTCGTTAGATTCTTTAAGACCATTGAAACTTTCTTAACGTTGTTAATAATGGGGGAATCGGCTTGAAAATGGGCTTAGCGTTGTAAATCCGCATTTTCCTGACGGTACCCCTGATAGACCAATACTTAAGAATTACATAATAATCTATAAAAACCCTTCCAACGATTAAAGTTAGAAGGGCTTTCATGTTGTTTAGCTCATGATTTTTGTAGTGCTAGTTGCACTTGTGCTAAGCGATCAACAGCTTCTTGCAACATTTCTTTCGGTTGTACTAACGCTAAACGTAAATAGCCTTGTCCAGCCGAGCCAAATACTGTACCAGGAACTGTCACGATGCCAGCTTGTTCAATTAGTTTAAAGGCTAGCTCTGTACAGTCAATATCGTACGGATATTTTGCCCAGACGAACATGCCACCTTCAGAAGGAGCGGCATCCCATCCTAAAGTATGTAAGCCATTCATTAATGTTTTATGGCGCTCAGAGAAAGTTGCGCGTAGGTCTGCAGTAATTTCCTCTGCATTATCAAGTGCTACGACGGCAGCATCTTGAATTGGTTCGAAAATACCGAAATCTAAATTTGATTTTAATTGTTTTAAAATCGAAATCATCTCAGCGTTACCCGTGATATAAGCGATACGTGTACCAGCAAGGCTAAAGCTTTTCGATAATGAGTTAATTTCCATCCCAACTTCTTTTGCGCCAGGAGTGGCTAGGAAGCTAATTGGGCCATCACCAGTAAAGTAGAACTCAGAGTATGCCGCATCATGTAGAACGATAATGTTGTATTTTTTTGCAAAGGCAATGATTTTTTCAAAATAAGCGATTGAAGGCATTGCAGGTACAGGATTACCTGGTAAGTTTAAAATTAATAGTTTTGCTTTTTGCGCAATCTCTTCGGGAACAGCATCTAGGTCTGGTAAATAATCGTTGTCAGCTGTTTGAGGCATATAGTAAGGTGTTGCGCCTGCTAGGTGAATTCCTGCATCATAGGCTACGTAAGCTGGGTTTGTAGATAGTACGATATCGCCTGGATCACAAAAGGCGATTGGTAAATGCACTAATCCCTCTTGAGAGCCGATCGTTTGAATGATTTCAGAAGCGGGATCTAAATCTACATTACTACGACGTTTATAGTAGCGACTAACGGCTTCATAAAAACGTTGCGTGCCTGTTAATGTATAGCCGTAGGATTCTGCTAAACCCGCTCTATACGATAAATGCTCGCGAATTTTAGCATGAGGAGGAAGGTCAGGACTACCTAAGCTTAAATCAATCATTTTCATGCCTTTTGCTTCCTGTTGCTTAGCATGATTTTTTAAATCTCCGAAAATTGCTGGTGTAAATAAAGACATTTTTTTAGATGGTACGATTTTCAAACTAGTACACTCCTTATAGTTGTATAACAGAATAGTAGTTCACATTTTATCATACTAAAGCATATAAAGGGAAAGATATTCTGAAAAAAGAATATATTTTTATAATGGAGAAATTGTATGCGTAGGCTAGCAGGAATAAATTAACTTCTTTCAGCTGAAGTCTCCCATCTTGATAGGTGATGTGATGTAACGAAAAGAATTTTCAGTTATTTTTCAGTGAGTGTGCAAAAACCAGCTGAAATAGAGGAACTCAGTCTAATAACGCCACGTCCTGTGGCATTATCGAAATGACCGACATCGTGTCGGTCCTCGTGCAGGCTTAAACACAAAGCCAATTCCGGACGCAATTATGCCGAGGGATAATTGATCTAATGCTGGAAACAATAATTTTGACGGAAAAAATGTACTGGTTCTGCTATCATAAAATGGAAAGGAGCTGTCAGTCATGGATGTTTATTCTTTGAGTGGTCCAAGTGGAACAGGGAAAAGTACAAGCGCACTAGTTTTCGCCCATAAAATCGGGGTAGAGGCTCTTATTGATGATGGTCTTCTTATTGTAAATGGTGTGAAAGTAGCTGGAATTTCCGCAAAATTTGAGAAAAATACGATTACAGCCGTTCGTCGAGCCATTTTTACAGATGATACACATCGTAATGAAGTAAAAAAAGCACTTGATACATATAAAGTACAGTCGATTTTGCTAATTGGTACGTCCGATAAAATGACTAAAACAATTGCTCGTCAACTTGAGATAGGTCCTATCAATACAAATTACTATGTTGAGGATGTACGTTCTCAAAAAGAAATTGCAAAAGCTCGCTTTATTCGACAGACGCAGGGGAAGCATGTGATGCCAATCCCGTACCGACAAGTCGAACAAAACTTTTTTAAACGACTCGTTCAAAAAGGGAAGGAGATTTTCTCTACAAAGCGTGAAAAAATAGGGGAGACGACGATTGTTCGTCCTGATTTTCAACAAGAGTATATTGAAATTGGTAAGCATGTTTATGTGCAGCTACTAACGTATTGCTGTGTAAAGCAAGATAACGTGCACAAAGTTGAGCACGTACAATTCGTGTTAGGCGACCTAGTACAAGCAACGATTACTTTACAGCTAAAGTTACCTATTACTTATTCCATACCAGATCGATTGTATGCATTACAAAAATCGATACAGGAGGAATTCTACCAGCATTTTGGGTATGAATTAGATGCGATTCATCTTCAAATTAAGTCGGTAGTACAAAAACGAAAATCCTAAAAACAGGTACTCCATTCGCAAGAGGGCGAGCGGAGTACCTGTTTTCTATTTCGATTGACGTGTAAATTGCGGCTGACGTTTTTCTACAAAGGCACGGCAACCTTCTGCAAAATCCTTTCCGACAAACGGTGTTGAGCCTTGCCATAATGAAGGTACACTGTCCACACATTCTTGAACAGATTGTTTCACAGCAAGTAAAGATTCAGGTGACATGCCTGCAACAAGCTTACCCATGCGAATCATGTATTTATTTAAGTCTTTTTCAGTTACTAAATAGTTAAGCATGCCAAGCTTAAAGGCTTCTTCAGCTTTAAACATGCGACCCGTAAATACTAAATCCTTTGTTGTAGAAGGGCCTACTAATTGAACTAAACGTTGTGCAAATTTGTTATTCAACGTGATGCCTAATTTACCAACAGGAATACCGAGCTTTGCTTTTTCAGAGCCGATGCGGATATCACAGGCTAATGCAAGCTCTAAACCAGCACCCATTGCGGGACCATTAATGACGCCAATTGTTGGAATTGGTAAACGCTCAATTGTGGAAATCGTTTTTTCCATATGTACAAACGCTTCTTCGGCTTTTTCAAGAGAAATGGCGTTGAATTCTTTAATATCTGAGCCAGCTGTAAAGTTTTCACCAGAGCCGCGTAAAATCAATACTTTATTTTTCGGATTATCTAATACTTGTAAGGCAATTTTAGCTAATTGATCCCACATATTTGCTGTAAGCGCGTTTTTAGCCTGTGGGCGATGGATCGTAATGATTGCTAGCCCAGCTGTTTCTTGATAAATAATTTTTGCGTCTTCTGCTTCAAGTCGAGTTGTTTTTACTTGCATACTTGAAAAGCCCCCTACATGTTATAGTTGTTACTCTTATTATATAACACAAACGGACATAAACACTAAATTATACGAATTTTCATGTAAATCAGCCTAGTTATACAAGAATAGAGGTATAGTAAAGAAATTGTATTACAACAAAGTGCGGAAAATTCCTATTGTAAGAAAACAAAAGATGTGGGACACTGCTATAGGATCATTTGTTTCTTCTTTTTGAAAGGAGCATTTGAACACTGGAAGCAGGATAGTGTATGAATACTACAGATTATCCGACATTACAATTTATATAAATGAATTATAAACTGACGCCCCCAAAATATAGTAAACTTAAATAAAACACGCACAGTTAATAAGGAGGTCGCAAGATGGTCACACTAGTGGAAGCATGGAACAGCTATTATTTACTTTTAAACTCTTTGAAGAAAAGTGCTGCTACGAAAAAGCAATACAATATAGATGGGCAGCAATTTTTAGCGTTTGCTCATGAGAATAACTACTTGTATGTAGATCATCATTTAAAAGAATTGTTATTTACATATAGTAATTATATAAAAGAGACCTACGCAAATGTCAACACGTTTAATCATAAAATTGCTACATTGCGGGGATTTGTAGACTTTGTCTTTTTAAGAGAATGGGTGGATCCCTTTGACTATGAGGCTATTTTACAACCCAAAAAGAGACAAAAAGAGGCTTTGACATTGTTGACAAAGAAGCAATTAATCCAAATTGCGAATGTCTGGCCAACTTATTTTCAATACGCTAAAACAATGGAGCATGCTTGGCTAGCAAGACGTAATGGCTGTATTGTTCAACTACTTATGGAAACAGGATGTAAGCCAGCAGAGCTTGTACGTATGAAATGGTCTCATATTCAATTTGACTCATCTGTGGTTTACATTGCTAATCAAAATGGGCGTAGAGAAATAAAGCTGACTTCAATTTTAATGGACATGCTGGCGCACTATAAGGAAGCAACAGAAGAATTACATGAAGAAAAGCTGGGAGAATGGATTTGGGTAAGCGAGGCTAGTCAATCTAAAGCCATCTCAACAAAAACAATTGAGCGAATTTTCCAAACGATTTCAAAGGATATCGGCACAAATGTAAGAGCCACGGATTTGCGCTATACCGTCATGCAAAAGGCATTTCAAAGTGAAAAAACAATCGAAAATATTCAGGGGAAAATGGGCTATGTACGGAAGTGGGTACTCACTGAAAGACAGGAGCGTTTTGAATAAAAATAGATCGTTTTTCGTCTTTATTGGATTGTGATTAAGCGTGTATAAATAACAATTGAAAATTTGTGCACGCTTTTATAAATGATTTAATAGTTTTTTAGTATATTTTTTAACTGTTCTATAATGGAGGTTATCATGGATTACTTTAAAAGTAAGGCATTTGAAGATCATAGAAAAAATACATATAGCATATTGGGACAAATACCTTCTGCTAAAAGTCCGGTTGGATGGACTTTTAAGGGTAATTTTAGTATTGGTGGTTTTGAATATTTCGGGTTTGATGAATCATCCGATTTGTTACTTGTCGTATCAAGTAACGGTAGGGGAATACTAGATTTAGCAAGGGCAGAAAAAATATCCCGAGATTATACAGATGACTTTGATTTAGATGAAACATTGTTAATTTGTGAAGGCTTCGACGTTTTAAAAAATAAATCGATTAAATTGGCAAGCAAATATGGTGGGAGCATACTGCCAGTCAGTAATAAATTCGGGGATTGTTACAAAGAGTATCTCCTCTGTACCCTTGTGAAGATATAATTTATCAACCTGCGTTTGAGAACTGTTTGGTCGAAGGACACAATAAAAATTGTGTTCGCATTTATAGAGGTTTTTTGTATTGTTATGGGTTTTCATTCAGTGGCAATTATTTTGTAATTGCAGATGACGGCGGTATTTTATTTTGGGAAAGAAATTATGCCGAGGCATAATTAAAAATGCGGTTTCATCCATTCCTTAATTAGATAATGAATAAATGTACTTAAAATAAGGGAGGGTGATTGTTCAATTAGTGCACTCGCTCTTTTACTAACGGCGCAAGTTAATTGAAGAAAAACGTCTGTTTTATCGTTTAACAAAAGAGATAGACGTACGCGCGAAAATAGATCATACAATTTCATATTAGTTTCGGTCAACCGTATCATAAGTAAGTGAGGTTTTTTTTGAAAAATAGTACAGCACTTCCCAAGATAGTAGAATAAGTGTTTTTTTGTTGTTTGGACGTATAAAAAGAATAAACTATGAGAACAGAATAGTGGTAAAGCAGAGAATAGAAGTTTCTCTGGATAGCAAGGTTCTAAAAAAATTGATTTAAACCAAAGAATTCCGTCAAAATGTCATTGATGATTCGCACTTATTGGAGTGATACGTGAACAATTTATTGGATAATGCGGTTAGACATACACCTCGCCATGGGGAGATTTTTATAGAATGCTATACGCAAAGATATTATCCAAATAATACTTTAGTTAAATTAATGTATTTGACTAAACCTAAATTTCTTCTTCGAATAAGATATATTATTCTAAATTGAAAAGAAGGTGGTATAATGTCAAATCAACGAAATCATAAAGATAGTAATGATGGGTCTAATTCCAAGGAATTACAAAGCGGTGTGGAAAGTAAAAATGAAAAAGTAAGGATTATTGTAAAAAAAGATGGAGAAGAAATTAGGACTGATGCTCCTGTATCGGATAAGTTAAAGGTTGTAATTGTTATAAATAATCAGTTCACTAGTGCACCTAATACCACGCAAATTGCAAGTGGGGCAGGAAGAAATAGTGCAGCTGGTAGTAATGCTGCAATAGATTCCTCGAATACCGATCAACAGCAAAGTGTGGGAGCACAAGGGGTAGCTAGAAACAGCGGTATGAAGGGGAAGCAGACTGAACCCCACGAACAGCATAAAGACTGTGATGGTGACGAAGAAATTGTTATCATCATCAATAATCAGATAAATAAGGGGCAAAAACAGTCGTCAGCTACTCAGGTAGCAAGCGGAAGTGGTTTAGATAGTACGGGAGGAACTAATTCAGCCATAGGAAGTTCTAATACGAAGCAGCAGCATGCGGTTGGTGGAGAAGGTCGTGCAATAAATAAAGGTGAGAATGGTGATCAAGAGGAAAAGTAACAATTCATTGGAAAAGTTAAAAAGGATTAAAATATAATATCTTTGTAAACTAAAAGAGAATTGATCCCATAGCTTATAGATAGTTAAGAATCAGTTTTTTATTTAATCAGATGGATAACGTCTGGGCCATATCATAGTTCTAGTTTTTTAGACTCGGCAGTAATGTTAACCATTGAAAGAATGGGTAGCAAATATTTATTCGTCTTTTTCATAGAATGAATATTCTATAGTTTTTACCTATAGGAAACGTAAATGCTGTTCTGTTCTCTCTCTCTTTTTAGATGATTGTAAAGCAGCGACTAATAGCGAATAGCTGACATGCGTAGGGCCAGAATAATGTATGAGTACATTTGATCGAAAACCTCATTTAGTTACGTTACGGTGAACATCATAAATAAGTGCGTTTTTTTCACAGAAGTCATCAAGAACAGTTATTTTTCCTAACATCCCAAAAGGACTATCCGGTTTGACTAAATATTTTTAATTAATCGCAACTCTTGGCTAACCACTACTACTTGTATTCGGGGGTTTGTAGTTGTTGGACCAAATTTGGCCCGAATTAAAATCCCATTTGGACTCATTATGGAGAAAAGTATCATAAGTAAATAAAGTTTTTTTGAAAAACAGAGAAAGCACCATTCCATTACGTGTGGATGGTGCTGTTTTATGTAAACAGAATTATAAATTTGAACGATCATCAGCTTCACTCCAACTTTTCATTCAATATGTAAACATTGGAATATTATAAAAAAAGAGCCCCTAAAAACATCAAATGTAAGCTGGGGAAAAATTGAATCAACAGTCATAGAAGTTGTTTCTAAATAACAAATACTTCTATTTATTGTGTATGAGAAATATACAAAGGGCTGTCATAAAAGTGAATTTTGTGACAGCCCTTATTCTATCCATGGTTTTCCATAAGAATGGATGTAACTTCATAGAACTCTATAATGACGTAGCGCTCACATTTTAACGAGAATATAAGCTAAGCAAATTTCTACATAGAAAGAGTTTAAGAAAAATTTATTCCTTTTTGGGGTTACAAAACCTCTAAATGGGTTGTGACTTTTTTATGTTTATTTGAAGTCTATAATTATGTTGACAGAATAGGACCGAATATTTAACCTACAAGGCATTTTTTTATAATTCTATTTTCTAGTCGCCTCGTTTCTCTAGATTTTTAACAGTTTTACTTTGGTCAACATCCTTTTGGTTTTTAAAGGTACCCATGAGAAAATCATAGGCTGGGTTCGTAACGCCATACCAGTAATTTTCATTTTTGAAATGATGCCATAAATGAACCTTTTTCATCCAACGCCCCCATGGAGATATTGGCTGAAGGGGACGATGGGCGATATAATGCTTCCACTCATAAAATAATAAAAAGAGCATGATACCTGCAATAAAAGCGTTTGTCATTACTAAGTTAGATGAAAATAAATTAAAAATGGCTGCTGCAATTGCAATGTTTGGCACACTATACCATAAGGGTAAAAATAATAAATGCAATTCATTCGGATTTGTATGGTGGTCATAATGTAAGCGTTTAAGCATTTTTAACAAAAATGCATTCTTTGGCGGTTTCAGATGAAAAAGAAACCTGTGTGTAACATACTCAGCTAAGGAATACATAATCATTCCCAAAATAAAAGCACCCAAAATTCCGATAGAGGTTAAATGTAGAATCATAAATCCAAAACTAATAAGGAATAGACAGGTCATGATTAATATATCAGGATAGAAAAAATATTCTTTAAAATATTTCAACTTCATTTATCACGCGCCTCCAGTATTCTTTATTTTTTTCTATCTTTCCAGAGTGCTAAGCTTTTCGCCATTGTTGTCGTAGATAACCTTTCCGCTTCCATTACATCTCCTTTTAATGCAGCTTTTAATAAGCCGTGGTAAAAGTCGAAAGACAACAGACGATGTTCTTTTACAGAAAAATATCTTTTTGCCATATCCAGATAAATAGAATCGAAGCTATTTAAAATGAGTAAGAAGATTGGATTGACTGCAAGGCCAGCACACCTTTTTTGCAAATTCCAATCAAATGCAGCATAGCTTTCTGCACTATCTTCGAGTTGCTCTAGATTGGCAAGGAGAGCAACCACTTTAGGTTGATTAAACGTGACAGCATCACGAATATAAGTCGGAGCCAAAGAACTTCTTAATTCTAATAAATACATGATAAATTCATCTGTTAAGGTATGATGATTCTCAATAATATTAACAAGTGTCGTTAAATTCCCATTGCGCCAATAATCATTAACAACCGCAGGCATTCTTTTTCTCCCTGTTATCCATCCACCCCTTCCTAAACGTTGAAGTACCTCCCGAATAGTTGGACGACCTACACCGAATTCTTTTGCAAGCTCTCTTTCTGGCGGTAAAGTACTTCCTACAGAATAAACACCAGCCACTATTGATCTAATTAATTCATTCTCAATTTTATCTGAGGAGCGTTCCTTTTCTTTCAAAACCTTGTCCCCTTTACTATGTGGTAATACAACTTAAATAAAGTGGTAATACCAAGAATTATATACTAAGTCTGATTTTTCTGTCAATGATACGTAGGAATTTTATAAATGGACATATCAAACAAGCCGTAAAATACTTAGTAGAATGCAATATAAATTTAAATTATTTGAATCAGACAATTGGTGGAAAGAGGGAAAAGGCATTAAATAAGCCTTCGCTAAGACAAATGAATTTCTCATTTCATAGCTTTGATGTCCATAGTGGTTTTAAAGATAAGGAAAGATATGTGAGAAGTATCCGTAGACAAAATCAACCTAGCAGTTTTAATAAATATGGTTAAAATTAGCTAATCAACATACCAAGTTTGAACCAAAGAATCGTCATGTTCTTCTTAGAACTGACCGAAAATAATAGTCTGAATTATAGAAATTTAACAGATTTCTATAAATAAAAGACGCTAATAATACCTGAATTTTCTTTGCTAATTTAAAATTTTTTTTGCTTACAATATGTTAATTTGACACATCTATTTACAAATTTAATAGGAGTTCGTTCTATTATTAATATAAAAAACCTTTGTGTGTATTTTTATTCACTTATTAGAATAAAAATTAACATCTTGTAAAATGTTACACTAAGTATTTTTTGGTTCAAAAGGGTAAATGAATTAATTTTCATAGCGATTCATTATTAAAAAATATTAAAAAATAAATTGACACTCAATTGTTTATGACTTAATATGAGTCTCAGCATAATAATATAGCTCTTATTAATAACCGTTGAGACGAGGGGTCGAAGATACGGTGGCCAAACAATTTAGTTCATAATGAACTGAATCCAGTGGGCCGAACCTGAGCACAAAATTAACTTTTGTGAACAATAAGAGGAACAGCAGCTGATAGTATTCGAAGCTTTCCTTAAAATTGGGTGAGCTTTTTTTTATGCCCTAAAAATCTATAATTTGTTAGGGGTAGTTAAAATTGTCAGAAAAAGTATTATTCACATCGGAGTCTGTATCGGAAGGACATCCAGATAAAATTGCAGACCAAATCTCAGATGCAGTATTAGACGCAGCATTATCGCAAGATCCGCTATCACGTGTGGCATGTGAAGTATTCACAACTACAAACACAGTAATTGTTGGTGGAGAGATCACTACAAAAGCAGAACTAGATATCGAAAAAATTGCCCGTAATACCCTAATCGGCATTGGTTACACAGATGATAAGTTCGGTATTGATGGTCATAACTGTAATGTACAAGTTTTAGTACACACGCAATCTCCTGATATCGCAATGGGTGTTGATTCTTCAAGCGATACAAAAGAAGTTGGTGCAGGTGACCAAGGTATTATGTTCGGTTTTGCGACTAATGAAACTGAAAACTATATGCCATTAGCAATTGAAATGGCACATATGCTTGTCAAACGTGCAACTGAGTTACGTAAAAATGGTCAATTCAAATGGGCTCGACCAGATATGAAATCACAAGTAACAATTGATTATACGGATAGTATGCAACCTAAAATTGATACTGTTTTAATGTCAATTCAACATGATGATGATTTTGACCGAGTAGAATTCATTGATTACGTTACAGAAAATGTAATTAAAGCTGTTGCGAAGCAATTTGGTATGAATGAAGACTTCCGCATTTTAATTAATCCTACTGGTCGTTTCGTAGTAGGCGGACCACACGGAGATGCAGGTTTAACAGGACGTAAGATTATTGTTGATACTTATGGCGGCGCAGCTCGTCATGGTGGAGGCGCATTCTCTGGTAAAGACTGTACAAAAGTTGATCGTTCAGCGGCTTACGCAGCGCGATACGTTGCAAAAAATATTGTTGCAGCAGGCTTGGCAGATAAATGTGAAATCCAATTATCATATGCAATTGGTGTAAGTGAACCAATTAGTATCGCTTTAGAAACATTTGGTACAGAAAAAGTAGCGAAAGAAGAAATTTCAAAAGCGATTCGTCAATTATTCGACTTAACGCCAAATGGCATTATTAACATGCTAAATCTACGTAAACCACAATATCAACAAGTTGCAGCTTATGGTCACTTTGGACGTAGTGATGTAAACGTAACTTGGGAAAAAATAGACAAAGTTTCAGAATTAGAGCAACTTTTAACAGTTGCTATGGGACAATAATGCAATGCGTGCAAAATCGAGTGGCTACTGAGGAATTTTTAGCCACTCAAGACCGCATGCCATTATTTGAAGCTTTAGTCAATTATACTAAACAAGATGTTACGCCGTTTGATGTACCTGGACATAAAATGGGGCTACATGAAAACCCATTAAAATGGACGCTTGGAGAAATGACATTAAGAATGGACGTAAACTCGATGAAGGAGCTTGATTTATTAAGCCACCCGGAATCGGTTATTAAAGAAGCTCAACAATTAGCTGCACAAGCATTTAATGTAGACTACGCTTACTTTTTAGTAAATGGAACTACTGTAGGAATTTTGGCGATGATTTTAGCGACATGTAAACAGGGCGATACATTGATCGTACCTCGTAACTGCCATAAATCAGTTATGAACGGCATTATATTAAGCGGAGCAAAACCAGTATTTATTCAACCTGAAGTTGATCAACATTTTGGCATTGCACACGGAATTTCAGTTGAAAATGTAAAAGCGGCACTTGCAGAAAATCCACAAGCGAAAGCTTTACTAGTAACGTATCCAACATATTTTGGTTCAATGAATCAACTGCAAGAAATTTGTAAGCTCGCACATGAACAAAATGTAACAGTTATTGTTGATAGTGCACATGGAGCGCATTTAACATTTTTACCTGATGCTAACGATGCGATTAGTGCTGGGGCAGATGCAGTAACAGTCAGTATGCATAAAACTGGGGGTTCATTAACACAAAGTTCGCTTCTATTACTACAAGAAAAACGAATCGATTCGAAGCATTTGCAAAAAGTATTAAATATGCTTCAAACGACGAGTGCGAATTATTTATTAATGAGTTCTTTAGATGTAGCGCGAAGAGAATTAGCGATGTATGGACAACAACGTTATAGCCAATTAAAGTCAATTGTTGATGCAGCAATTGAAGAAATTGAAAAAAATTCACGCTATGAAGTGCTTAAAGCTGATTATGTACAACAAAATTTCAATCAATCCTATGATTGGACGAAACTTGTTGTTCGTGTGAACGATCTCGGTTTAACTGGTTTCGAAGTTTACACAATATTGAAACAACAGTATGGCATTCAATTAGAACTTGCTGAAGGATATGTCATAATGGCAGTCATTAGTCATGTTGATACGAGTGAAACAATCGGTAAATTAGTACATGCGTTAAAAGATATTGAACTTAATCACACAAAAAAAGATGCTATTCAGTCGGCTTATGTGACAGCGAATCAAATTAATAAATTAGCAATGACACCGCAACAGGCGTGTAATGCTGAAACAGAAACAATTTTAATTTATGATGCGGTAGGTCGAATTAGTGCAGATTCATTAATGATTTATCCACCAGGAATACCACTAATTATCCCTGGTGAAGTTATTTCAGAGGAAGTAGTAGAATTATATAACTTCTATTTTCTTAATTTTGGGAATGTTCTGTTCGAAACGAAAGAAGAAAATTATATTACAGTCGTAAGGGAGACAAATAAATGAGCATTGAATTATCAACATTAGGTAGACACGTATTAATTGAATTCTATGGTTGCCCAAGTGAAATTATTGAGCAAAACGCATTAATCGAGCAGTTTATGAATGAAGCTGCTGACTATTCTGGGGCAACAATTGTAGAATCTTGCTTCCATCATTTCAACCCATATGGTGTTTCGGGTGCAGTAATTATTGCTGAATCACATTTAACGATTCATACTTGGCCAGAATACGGATTTGCTTCTGTAGATGTTTACACATGTGGTGACTCAGTAAGTCCTTGGAAGGCAGCAGAATATTTAGAACAAAAACTGCAAGCGAAAAAGACAGAATCATTTGAAGTACCACGTGGAATGGCAGATAAAATTCGCCAATTTGCAGAACAAGAAATTGATACAATTCTAGTGAAACAAGAAGTATTAGAGGACGTGATTTAATGAAATGGTATACAGAACAATGGAGCGATCACTGTAAATTTTCAATCGGATACAACGAAGAAATTCATAGTGAACAATCTCCGTTCCAAAAAATCGATTTTTATAAAAGTGAAGAGTTTGGTACTTTCTTCACGTTAGACGGTTTGATGATGGTTAATGAAAAAGATGAGTTCGTTTATCACGATATGATTACGCACCCAGCATTCGCTACTAACCCAGACATAAAAAAGATATTAATTATCGGTGGTGGTGATGGGGGTACTGCTCGTGAAGTACTACGTTACGAATCAGTAGAAAAAGTAGTAATGGTAGAAATCGATGAGTTAGTATTCCGTTTGAGCCAAAAATATCTTCCAATTACAGCTGCTGGTGTCGAAGAAGATCCACGTATGGAAATGATTTTCGATGATGGCTTAGCTTATGTTCAAAACGCAGCTAATCAGTCATTCGATTTAATATTAGTAGATTCTACTGATCCAATTTCAGTCGGTGAAGGTTTATTTACAACAGCTTTCTATAAAGAATGTTACCGTGTATTAAATGAAAAAGGAATTTTAATTAACCAACATGAATCTCCATACTTTGCCGAGTATGCAGAAAACATGCGCAAAGCACATAAAAAAATTAAAGGTATTTTCCCAATCGCGAGCGTATATCAATTCCATATGCCAACATACCCATCGGGACACTGGCTATTCGGATTTGCTTCAAAAGCATTACATCCAATTAAAGATATTCAAGTAAATGCTTGGGACAAATTTGATCTAAAAACGAAATATTACAATACAGATTTACACGTTGGCGCATTCGCACTTCCTACATTTGTGAAAGAGTCACTTGATCGTGATGAATAAGAGGCTGGGACAGAACTAAATCGTTCCTTTATAAAGCCGAATAAAATCTTGATTAACAAAACAAGATGAATATAAAAACCGAACGATTCCAAAAAACTTTATGAAAGTTTCATTGGATAGTTCGGTTTTTGTTGGGTCTGAAAGAAAATGTTCATAAGGGCGAGGTCATCCTTAGGTAAGAAATTAATAAAGGGTTACTCTACTGGAAGTGACCCAAAGTATAACTATAAGATTCTATTTGAACTTATCTAGTTTCTTAACTTTCATTGAGGCTACGTCTCCACAATTCTTACAAATAGTCAAAATCATTGGTGAACCTGTAATATTTAGCTTATCGATCCTAGTTCGTACGCTACAGCAAACTAATGAGCAATTTGAAGAGAATAATAAATAAGGTAATCCACAACTTATGACGAATCTCCAAGATTTTAAGAGAATTCATAATCAAAACCAAAAGAAAGCGTTCATGCTCTGCACATTTTGTAAAATTAATCTGTTCTTATGTTTTTATAGCTACAATCTTTTAGAAACAGCCTTTAAAAATCCATTTGACGTTTTCTACTATTTTTTGTATTATATTTGAGAAAAGAATGCCCGGACTAGAACGGGAGAGGTTCATAGCTGATACCCTCTATAAAAAACTATGGAAACATGATAATTATGCCATGTCCATATCGGACGTGGCTTTTTTTATGTTTTTACTTACGTTTTATTAGAACGATTGGTGATGCCTCTTTTGAAAAGTGTTGGGAAACATTTTACAAGGAGGTTTTTTTAATGTCTGGCCGAAGCCATGAAGAAGGACTGTAGGATTTACCATTATTGAGTAACCAAAGTACACAATATTTTAATTCGGAAAAGATTGATTATCGATAACTACGGTATTGAATCGTTCAATTAAGAAAGAGGTATTTAGCTACCCTCTAAAAAAAACTAAAAGAAGCAGTACTTTTTCTTATAGTGCTGTTTTTTTGAAACAAGGGAGTTTTTACAGATGAAGCAGGAAAAAGCAATTGTTGTATTTAGTGGAGGTCAGGACAGTACAACTTGTTTGTTCTGGGCAAAAGAACGTTTTCAAGAGGTTGAGGCAGTAACTTTTGATTATGCCCAAAGGCATCGTCTTGAAATTGAATGTGCAAAGAAGATAGCAGAAGATCTCGGTGTCAAGCATCACATTCTTGATATGTCACTCCTGAATCAGCTTGCTCCGAATGCATTGACACGACAAGACATAAAGGTAGAAGACGGAGAAAATGGTGAGCTTCCATCGACTTTTGTACCTGGTCGAAATCTTCTCTTCCTTTCATTTGCGGGCGTTTTAGCGAGCCAAGTACGAGCTAAGCATATTGTAACTGGCGTTTGTGAAACGGATTTTAGCGGATATCCGGATTGCCGAGATGTGTTTACTAAATCTTTGAATGTAACGTTAAATTTATCGATGGATGCTTCCTTTGTTATTGATACACCATTGATGTGGCTGGATAAGGCACACACATGGGAACTTGCTGATCAGTTTGGAGCACTTGAATTTGTTCGGGAAAGAACGTTAACTTGCTATAACGGTGTAATAGCAGATGGCTGTGGTGAATGCCCAGCATGTAAACTGCGAAAAAAAGGGCTTGATGAGTATTTGAGTTACAGGAAGGAGTCATAAGGCATGTCAGATTTTAGAATCGTCGATAAGCTCCAAAAACTAGATGTAGATATTCAAAGAAATCAATTGAACTATCATGCAAAGCGCGTTCTCGTAAGTAAAGAATTTACCTTCGATGCTGCTCATCATTTACATAACTATGAGGGGAAATGTAAAAACCTGCACGGTCATACGTATCGCGTAATATTAGGACTGAGTGGTTACACTGATGAACGGGGTTTGATGATTGATTTTGGTGATATTAAAGGAATATGGAAAGAAAAGATAGAGATTCATTTGGATCACCGTTATTTAAATGAGACGCTTCCACCAATGAATACGACGGCAGAGAATATTGTTGTTTGGATTTACGAAAAGTTGGCTGCGGCCTTGCTTGATGAACAAAGATATAACGGTGCGCGTGTTGAGTTTATCCGGTTATATGAAACTCCGACTAGCTATGCAGAAGCGAGACGGGAGTGGATGGAAGTTGAGTAAGATACCTGTTATCGAGATTTTTGGGCCGACGATTCAAGGTGAGGGAATGGTAGTTGGCCAAAAGACAATGTTTGTGAGAACTGCCGGCTGTGATTATTCCTGTTCTTGGTGTGATTCATCGTTTACGTGGGATGGCAGCGGAAAGCATCTTATTGTCCAAATGACAGCTGAGGAGATTTGGTCTGAGCTGAAACGTCTCGGAGGCAGCGGTTTTTCATTTGTTACGATTTCAGGCGGCAACCCTGCACTCATCCAAAATTTAGAGAAGCTCATTGCCATTTTAAAAGAAAATGACATAAAGGTCGGGGTGGAAACACAAGGTAGTAGGTGGCAAAAATGGATGTATGAGATTGATGAGTTGACAATTTCCCCAAAGCCACCTAGCTCTGGTATGACGACAAACTATTCGATGCTCTCTGAAATCTTCGAAAAACTTGAAAATCGAAACAGTAATCATCATGTATCTCTTAAAATAGTCGTTTTTAATCAAGAGGATTACGAGTATGCTAAACAAATTCACCATCGATATCCAACGATTCCTTTTTATCTTCAAGTCGGTAATGATGATCTCACGACGACTGACAATTCACGATTAATACTACATTTATTAGATAAATATCATGCACTGATTGATAAAGTGATGAAGGATGAGGAATTAACAGATATCAAAGTACTGCCACAGTTGCATGCCCTTGTTTGGGGGAATAAAAGAGGGGTATAGTGCACTTATGGCTTTAAGACATATTCTATTTGAAGTAGAAAATACTATTTTAATAGGAAGGAAATAATTACCTTACGTAGAATAATCTATATAAGAATAGAAAGTATTCTAGATGAGGTGTTCGATTGAATAAAATAAGAACTGAAACAGAAAGATTAGTTATTCGATTTCTTGAAGAAGGTGATTATTCTTCTTGGCTAACCCAGTATGAAAATCGTTTACCTTCTCAACATAAATACGATCAAGGTAAATTAGATATGAGCATCTGTACGAAAGAATGGTTTCGTGATTTAGTTACTAAACATCAGCAAATGGCTGAAGATGACAAAGTCTATGTATTTGGAGTATTTAGAAAAGAAGATAATACTCATATTGGTTTTATAGACTTTTCGACAATTATGAGGGAAGAATTTCAATGGGCCAGGTTCGGATATTCAATTCATAACCAGTTTTGGAGAAAAGGTTATGGGAAAGAGGCTGTAAAAGCTGCCTTTGATCTAGCGTATAAAAAATTACATTACATCGAATAGAAGCTCATATAAACCTTGATAATATAGCATCTATAAAGTTAGCAGAAAGTGTTGGAATGGTGTATGAATGCACGAGGAAAGGATTCATATTCGAAGACGACAAATGGACTGATCATCTAGTTTATTTTATAAACGCAAAATAAGTTTATAAGTAGACAAGAACAAAGAAGTTTTTTGTATACATTCTCTTATGAAGATTAAAAAGCAATAGATTTTAATAAAACCCCTGATTCTTCTGCTTAGCGTAGAAAAATCAGGGGTTTTTATTTAAACCTTTGATAAGTAACAAAAACTATTTTCACAAATAATAAAAAATCCTACCATTTTATCTACTTTTCAACCTTAATTTGCGTTAACTTAATATAAAAATAAGTTAACGCAAATTAAGAATAGGAGGAAATTACATAAAGTTATTACATGTTAATTTAAAAAGTAAGATGGAGGAAAAAAATGACCCGAAAGTTTTCTACTTATGATCTTGCTCAGATTTCATTGCTAGCATGTCTTATTATCATTACAGGCATGTTTAAAATTCCAACAGGTATTCCTGGGTCTGAATTTCAATTATCAGCACCCATAGCAGTTGCGATTGCAGCGGTATTTGGGTTTAAGCGGTATTTTCTAGCGGGGATTATTGCAAGTTTAATCTTATTTTTACTAGGGATACACTCGATCTTAAATGTGGAGATCGCATTGATTTTCCGATTGACTGTAGGCCTACTCATTGTTTCATTTGGGACTTCAATTCCAGTACTCGTTTTGGCAGGCCCAATTGGAACAACGATTGCTAGATTTGGTTTGGCTTATACGTTAGGGACTCCATTTTTACCGTTATTAGCTGTGGCTATTCCAGGGATGGTAATCACAGCTGTTAGTGTCTATCCCATAACGAAAATGTTACATACAATTAATAAGAAAGTAGTAGGTAATCATCATGTTAAAAGCGTGTTATAGCATTCGAATGCGTGCGGCTGAAAGAAGTCCTGAACTAGGGGAAAAGCATATATCTGGTGGTGAACGGATAGGTAGTAAATCTCAGATAGAGCCAATTGTAAAACAGTTATTGAAGAAAGCAAGTAATCATTCACGTGGCGATGCTGACTTTATTCAAATTACCGTTGAAAAAATTGCGCCTGATCAGATACAGTATATATCACCATTAGAAATTTCAACAGTTGAGGAGGCTTCAATCGAAAAGGCACGTAGTGAAGCAAGAAAGATACTAACCTCATTAGGTGTTTCAGAGCATGCACTGGATGTTGCTTTTCATCAACTTAGTAGGTATCAAAATCTTCGTGGGGCAATCATCCTAAATAGTAAAACTGGCTTACGGCTTGACGATCGAGGACAAAAGGGTGTGCGTGTATCACGAATCGATTGGCAAGATGATGATGGAGACCTTAATGAGCGTGTAGGTGAAGCGTTGGCTCTGGCGTCGAAAGTGGCAAATTCTCCGTTTACAATTGCAGAATTATGTTGGTCTGATGATCCAGATTACGTGACTGGATATGTAAGTAATCGTGGCATTGGCTATGTCAGAATTACTCCGTTAAAAAGGGATGGCTGTGAAAGTGGAGGTCGTGTTTATTTTGTGTCTGATGAAGTTGAACTAGAATCTTTTATAAACTATTTAGAAAGCGTACCGGTTCTCATTAGGAGGGATTAAAAAATGGATCATTGGTTTCAACGGGAACTACAATTAATAGAAGAGAAAGGATTGACAAGGAAGTTACGTTCGTTTTCAAATGGCAATGAGAGCGAGGTAATCATAAGTGGTAAGAAATTCTTGCTTTTTTCATCTAATAACTATTTAGGCCTTGCAACAGATTCTCGGTTGAAAAAGAAAGCATCGGAAGGTATTAGTAAATATGGTACAGGAGCTGGTGGTTCGAGATTAACAACTGGAAATTTCGATATTCATGAACAGCTTGAATCTGAAATTGCCGATTTGAAAAAAACTGAAGCTGCCATTGTTTTCAGCAGTGGTTATTTAGCGAACATTGGCGTGATTTCGAGTGTGATGAAGGCAGGTGATATTATATTTTCTGATGCCTGGAATCATGCGAGTATTATAGATGGTTGTCGCCTCAGTCAAGCAAAAACAATTGTTTATGAACATGCTGATATGGTGGATTTAGAGCATAAATTGAAGCAATCACGTGGAGATGGAAAGAAGTTAATTGTGACGGATGGCGTCTTTAGTATGGATGGTGATATTGCTCCACTTCCCGAAATCGTTGCGCTAGCAAAGGAATACAATGCTTACATAATGATTGATGATGCGCATGTGACAGGTGTCTTAGGAACTGATGGTCGTGGTACTGCTGATTATTTTGGGTTGAAAGATCAGATTGATTTTACAGTGGGCACGTTGAGTAAAGCGATTGGTGCAGAGGGTGGTTTTGTGGCGACGTCAGCAATTGCAAAGAACTATTTACTAAATAATGCTAGATCATTTATTTTCCAAACAGGTTTATCTCCAAGTGCGATTGAAGCCGCGCGAGAAGGGATATCCATTATTCAAAATGAGCCCGAACGAAGGGAACAATTGCTGAATAATGCTACGTATTTACGTTTGAAATTGGAGGAATCCGGTTTTGTAGTTAATGAGGGGGAAACACCAATTATAACGCTTCTTATTGGTGATTCCCATGAAGCTGTGCAATTTTCTGAGAAACTTATGGATGAAGGTGTCTTTATTCCAGCGATTCGACCACCAACTGTGCCAAAAGGGTCAAGCCGATTGCGGATTACAGTGATGGCTACACATACAATGGAGCAGCTCAATACAGTTTTAAATAAAATGAAGAAAATAGGAAAAGAAATGGGTATTGTATAAAAAGTCTTATAACACTTAATAATGTTGAAAATATGTAAATAATAGTTGGATTACTGAGATTTTCCGTTTTCAAATCAATAGTTCATAACAAAACCCCCTGATTCTTCTACTTAGGATAGAAAAATCAAGGGGTTTAATTTAAACCATTACCGTTATTTGTCACAAATGACTCAATGCTTTGACACTCACTTTAACTGTTAAATTGTGCTTTCCACCTGAATAAACACCTTCAACAGGGCTTATATCGGAATAATCACGGCCAATGCATAAAATAATGTGATGTTCTAATACTTCAACATTATTAGTTGGATCTAGACCAATCCAGCCGATTCCCGGTATCATGACTTCTACCCAAGCATGGGTTGCAATATCTCCGATCAAGGCAGAGTTTTCGTCCACATATAAATAACCGCTCACATAGCGCGCTGGAATTCCTTTAGCTCTTAGCACAGCCAGCATGACATGTGTGAAATCCTGACAAACACCTCGCTTCAGGGCGAAGGCTTCACTTGCCGTAGTTGTCACATCGGTTGCACCCGGATCGTATTCAAAAGTCGAGTATAAATATTGCATTAAATTTAATGAAAATAGTACAGGATTTTCAGCATGACCAATGGCATGATAAACTTCCTCTAACTGATTTTCTGTCATATACGTAAATTGTGTAAACTTTATATAGGGCAAATAATGCTCATAAAACAATTGCGAGTGAAAAATCGTCTGCATCTCTGGTGAATATTGAATACGATGAATGAATGGTGCACGTTGAATGCTGACAATAGAGGTTGTTTGAATTTCTAGTTCTTGATGCTGCTCTGGTATATAAAAAGTGCCAACTGTATTGCCCCATATATCTGTATGCTCCCGTGTTAAAGATGAAGGTGTAATGGCAATGCGATAGGATAATAAGCGCTGACGCTCATCGCCTCTTGGCTTTAAGCGGATTGTATTTAAGCTTTGATCGACTTCAGACTCATATTGAAAAATATTAGTATGTTGAATTTCAAATTTCATAGTGTCCGCTTCCTTTGAATTACTGACTTGCTTGTTGATAGGGAGCTGTCGTTGATTCCTTTCAAGGTTGTACGCTGGGTTCATATAAATGATATATTGTTGAAAATGTATTGCCTAAATCAATACATTGACACAATTTTTCCTCCATTAATAAAATTGTTTCTTCTAATGTACTATTCCAAACATCTACATTCATGATAGCAAACAATAAATTATCTAATGGAGCATGTAGCTCTAAAAATCTAGCAGAAAGAGGATCGTTTTCTAAACAAATAAATGCTTCCTCTAATTTTTGTAAGCAAAACATCACTGAACGTGGAAAATGCTTATCTTGTAATAAATATTGGAGCACACATAGTAAGTTAGTTTGGCGATGCTTTTGTAAATAAGACTCCGTCGCCTCTGATAAATCGAGTAAAAACGAACCGTCCGCTTCTACTAAGGAGATAGCTATCTCCTTATGTTGCTCCAGTATAATTAAAGCCATACGAATCGTTTTTTCTGCACGCTCTAACCATTTTCCAACTTGTATGAAATAAAACGGTACATCTCGATTCATCGAACCTTCGATAAGCCCTGTCACCGTTAATGAAGTTTTACGAACATTTTGTAAAAAAGAGTTAAGAACGATAAGTGGAATAGGTCTTTCACGTTCCAATAGTTCTTGCTGTAAGGATAAATAAAAGTCATTTTGCAATTCCCAAAGCTCAATGGGAATGCTATCTCGAGTTACACGCGCATTTTCTCTAACGGCACATAAAGTAGCATGAAGAGCGTTACAGTTATTAGTAGAAAAGAGTAGATATTCGATAAGTGGATTAACTCGAATCGACTCATATAAGGTCAAGTATTCTTCCTTCGAGGCGCAAATATTCAACACCGCTTCCCAATGATCGATGTATTCATTTTCATTGCCAGATTGCTCCAACATATTCAACAGCTGTACTTGTAATATATGTGCATTCGATTGTGATCGTTCACTATATCGTGCCATCCAGTATAGTGCATCGGCTACTCGACTTAGCATATTGCAATTCCTCCTTTAATATCCACGTATCTTTTGCTCCTCCACCTTGTGAAGAATTTACGACTAAAGATCCTTCTTTTAATGCTACACGTGATAAACCGCCAGGAAGCACATAAATATCTTTACCCTTCATCACATATACACGTAAATCAACATGACAAGGATAAAATCTTCCATCCTGAAAAGCTGGTGCTCTAGATAAACTAATCGTTGGCTGTGCAATGTATTGATGTGGGTTTTCCATAATTTTTTCTTTATAAATAGCGATTTCTTCATCACTCGCATGCGGACCAATAAGCATATCATAGCCACCAGAGGCACTAACATTTTTTATAACAAGTTCTCTTATATGCTCAAGAACCCAAGCTAATTGACGATGATCAGCTAGGTGATAAGTTTTCACATTACGTAAAATAGGTTCCTCATTCAAATAGTAACGAATCATATCCGGTACATAGGCATACATCGCCTTATCATCAGCAACACCGTTACCAACTGCATTTAATATAGCAATATTTCCAGCTTTATAAGCCTCCATAATATGCGGAACCCCGAGTAAAGAATCCTCACGAAAAACAACAGGATCTAGGAAATCATCATCAATTCGACGATAAATAATATCGATTTGTTCTAGACCGTAGATAGTCTTCATGTACACCTTATCATCTCGGACTACCAAATCACGGCCTTCAACAAGCTGAATATTGAGCTGTTGTGCTAAAAAAACATGATCGTAATAGGCCGAATTATACATGCCAGCTGTTAAAAGGACAGCTTTAGGTTCTCTATTCGGCTCCATACAAGGTGGCCGATGAGCAAGGAGTGCCTTCTTCATAAAGGCCATTTGTTTATCGAGTGACTGGATCGTATGTTTAGAGAAAAATTCAGGATACACTTCCTTCATCACAGATCGATTTTGAAAAACATAGGAAATACCTGAAGGATTGCGTAAATTATCTTCTAACACGTAATAAACACCATTTTCATCACGAATCAAATCGATACCAGCTAAAAAAATATGATTATCGATAGGTACTTTTACACCAAGCATTTCTTTATAATAATACGGATTGTTTTCAATGAGCTCTCTCGGAATAAGCCCATCCTCAAAAATAGATTGTTCATTGTAAACATCATGTAGAAAGCAATTTAACGCTTTTACACGTTGCTTCATCCCAGCTTCTATTTCTTGCCACTGTTCATTTGGAATAATAATAGGTATAAAATCAAAGGGCATTGTCCTTTCTGTTCCACCTTGTGCTCCATATACGGTAAATGTAATGCCTTGTTTAAGGAATCTAGATTGTGCTTGCTGATATTTTTCCTCTAATTGGTCCTTTGTGAATGCATTGAGCTTATGGTGGAAAGACCGATAATGAGGCTTCGGTTGATTGCCATCTAACATTTCATCAAAAAACAAACCAGATTCGTAAAACTTCATCATATGGATCGCCCTCCGAATTTAAGTAGTAGAGAAAACGTGTTACACTAAATATGAATCAATTTCGCCTTGGCGTAATTGTAGTAAATGGGTACCAATTGAAAAGGAACCACATCCGCATTCATCTCATCATTTTTAGAGAAATGTAGATAAATACATAAAAGGAGCTAGTAAAAATGACAATCATTAATTTAATGCAAGCTTATGAGTTAGACAAGCTTTCGAAATTAGATTTTACTAATAAGGAGATTGTGCGTACATTGCAAACAGGGGATTTATCAGTTTGGCAGGAAAAAGTACCAAACTATGAATTTTCCGAAACAATGGCACTTTTTCAAGAAGGGGAACAATTATTTTTGGACGCTTTGCATGGTAACTACCGTATCAAATATGTAACTTTGCCAGGCATTCAACGTCTACTGTATCTTCGCTTCCAATTAGAAGAAGGTAAGGATTATCAATTATTAGAAACAGGAATCCAACATTTAACTTGTAATGAGGAAACAATCGAGAAGCTTCAACGTATGCTATCAACAAATTGGTCTTTAACAAAACAAGTAGGTGGGACATATAGCATCTTTATTTCGTAAACGGATGTAGTCCTGGCGTAATGGACGCTTCACTGCCTTACAGGTAAAAAATGCGCCTGGAATTGATAAAATCCAAATAATCCCACGCGCGTTATGAGAGAAATCGACATGTATAGTTACCCATCTTTTCATTTTTCGAATCATCTCACAGCGCATAGTTCATTTAGTCCACTAGATTTAAATATTCATTTTTTTTGTGATTTATGCCTAAAAAGTGAAAACTTCTAAAAAACTTTTAAAAAAAGGTGATTTTCTTTCTATAAGGAAATCATCTTTTTTGTCGATTAAGAAAAGAACACTTGTTCCTTTTGTTAAAAAATATCATTTATTTCATTAAAAAGTTCCCAAATTTATATTTGGGAACTTTTTTTCGTGGTAAAATAGAGCAAATAGAGGTGATTTTATGGAAAAGCCTAAGCTACCAAAAATAATGAGAGATTTCCTAGTTTATTTAACAACGATTAAAGGGAAGTCTCAACGTACTAGAAAAGAATATGAATATGATTTGACATTATTCTTCCGTTTTTACATAGCCATTCAGAATGAACATGAACTATCAGATTTAACGAAAATAGATATTTCTACTATTTCAATAGAAGAAATTCGTGAGATGACCTTAGAAGATCTATATTTATTTATGGAATATTGCGAGGTACAGCGTGGAAATTCTGCATCAGCAAGAGCGCGTAAAGTAGCAACGTTGAAGTCATTCTTTAAATACTTGAAAGGGAAACGTCGCCTTGTAGAGGAAAATCCGGCAGATGAATTAGAAACACCAAAAATAGGACGGAAAAGACCAATCTATATGAATATCGAGGAAGCGACGCAATTTATCGACGGGATCCAGCCAAATCGAGCTTCACCAAGAAACTATTGTATGATGATGTTTTTCTTGAATTTAGGAATTCGTGTGACAGAGCTTTGCCAGCTAAATAAGTCATCCATACAAGGGCGCTACTTAACAGTTGTTGGGAAAGGGAATAAAGAACGGACTGTTTATCTGAATGATAGCTGTGTACAGGCACTTGCAGACTATGAAAATAGCGGGAAAACAACATTTAAAGGTGAGGGAGAGGAGCCCCTTTTCATCTCACAAAAAGGAACACGATTTACTCGTCAAACCGTCGCTAAAATCGTTAAACGAATTAATCAACAATCTGGACTTCAAAAAGAACGACTGACACCACATAAGTTACGTCATACATCCGCAACAATGATGTATAAATCAGGAGCGGATATTCGAAGTCTTCAGCACATACTGGGGCACTCAAGTGTGGCAACAACACAAATCTATACACATATTGAAAATGAAGAGCTGCAACATGTACTCGAAAACAATCCATTCAATATTGTTCGTAGTAGAGAGCAATTCATTGAATAAAATAGGCAACTAAAAAAGCCGATTATGCTTACTTGTAGGAATCGGCTTTTTGGCACAATTATCTGTTGTTAGCTTCCATTTCATCAATAGAGTTTGTTAGCTCAATAAACTGTCTTTCGATTGCCGTAATACTTCAGCATCTATACATATCCAAGGCGGAGTTTATCTGGCTTTTCAATTAGAAATCAGGGGAGAAAAGGGTGCATTTCGCTTAACACAAAAAAATTCCTATGGCCATGTCCAATTTGGTCATCTTATCATTGAAGAAAAAATGATACACCCTACTAATTTGTTTAATTCTAAAGATGTTTTATATGAAGAACTAAAAATGCCATCAAAACTAAATAATGACGCTATAAGCTATGTGAATCAAGCGTATACGTTGTTGGCAAAAGATATATTTGAGTGTACAAGACATATTCTGGATTTTAATGACGCTGTCAAACTACATCGATTGTTAGATGCAGTTCGAAAATCTGCAAAGAACGGAAAACGAATACTGATATAAACAAATATAGAATACTTCACATCATATAAAACATATACAGAAAAGGGAGTAAAAAACACTTAGTGGAGGAGATATCATATGAGTCAATTAATTAACGACCAACTATGTGAAACAAGAAATAACTTAGTAGAGGAGATCAAATTATTAAGTGATACTCAATTCAACGCTAAGCCTGATGCAAACAGTTGGAGTATAGCACAGGTTTGCCATCATTTAACTTTAACGGAGGCATCTTTCATAAGATTGATTGCATGGGCATTAAAACAAGAAAATAGTAAGCAAGCGGGACGTAAAAATATTCATATTATCGCAGATAGAACAAAGAAAGTCCCAGCGCCAGAATTTGTTGTTCCAGCTGAAGACTTTTTTACAGTTCAGCAAATTATTGAGTTACTTGACGAATCGAGAGGTAAATTTACAGCATTCCTTGATACAATTGAAGATCCATCTTTATTAGCAGAAAAATCCTATAAACATCCTTTTCTTGGCGATTTACCCCTCGATCAATGGGTAGAACTAGTTTCTATTCATGAACAACGACATATTGAACAAATAAAAGAAATAAAAAACATTCATCAAAGTTGAGCACTAATGAACTTCTAGGAGACTAAATACAAAGAATGAAAAAAAGCAAAGCTCGAAATTATATTAAAGAATTAATAAAAAGAATGAAAAAAAGCAAAACTCGATATTATATTAAAGAATTAATAAAAAGAATGAAAAAAAGCAAAACTCGATATTATATTAAAGAATTTATTATAGCAATTAAAAATTCAATCGTATCAGAAATAATTTGGAACATTTTAATATTTATCCCTAAAATGATCTTCCGATTATTGAAAAATTTATGGTGAATGGTCCAATTTCTCGATATTAATATTGAGAAATTGGGCTTTTTTGAAGTTCTAAAGAAGGAAACAAGTCACAAAAAGAAAGTAAGGACAGAGAGCCTTCCCTTCTTTTTTTGATTAATGGTATAATTATCATTATTTACTATTTTCAGTTAGGAGAAGTTATGAGAATTTATAAGTTAATTATTATATGCACTTCTATTATACTCTTATCTGGGTGTACTACATTTTCATCTAAAACAGAAGTACCCTCTAAAAATGAAACTTCAGAGGCTGTAAAAAAAGACCCTGTTGTTTTGGATAGCAAACATAAGGAGAAAGACGATAAACCTGTTGTCGTAGATATCACCAATACGGAAAAAGGCGATGAATCAATAGGTTCTCGTCCTATTAAAATATATGAAGAGGTAGCGGCTCCTCTAGGTGGAAGTAAATCATATTTTACTTATGAGGAAGATTTTCCATTTAGAGTGTCCGTATCAAATACTGGAACGAAAAGGTTTTATTACAAAATTCAAAATGTAGATAAAGAAGAAAAAATTGCAAATGGTATTTTAAACGGTAACGAAAGTTTTGAAAAGCTATTTAAAGGATTTCCCAAAGGAGCTTATGTCATAACTTACCGAGTAATAGAGGAAGAGCATCCAGTAGATATCAAACTAAAAGTAAAGGTAGAGATACTTCCTGAAGTATAATATTCGAAATAAAGAGAGCCATTGTTTTGATTAATCTTTTTCAAAACAATGGCTTTTATTATTTCATTAAATTAATACTTCAAGGATATTTTTAAATTGTAAAGCTTGACGAAATGAATCATCTGTTATATATTAATAAAAAATAATAACAACTGTTATAAAACAGTTTAATTTTAGGAGGAATTCAAATGTCAAAGTATCGTGATGGTTATGAGTTTTATTGTGAGATGTGTGAGCGTTATGGTTTAGAGCCAATTTCTTTCCGCTATTATGTGCTACAGTTATCACAGCAGCAACTTTCAGCTTATAATATGCAAGCAAAACAACTAGGTATTTAAAAGGTTTAAGATTAAAGGATGTGATTATAACGGACGCCGACGTGAATATTTTATGAAAAGCCCAGCCATACTAACTATAATGGACTGGGCTTTCAACTATTTGAAAGAAATATCAGACAATTCATTGACATAGTAAAGAAACTGTTATATATTATTAAAAAATAATTAATCTGTTGTATAACAAGAAAAGAAAGATGAGAATTTCTCAATATTAAACTGGATACGAAATTTTATCATTATTCAGTAGAAGACATTCACCTTTGAAGATGTGATGTCACTGATTTTCAAAGGAAGGAATTGTACGCTCACAATTCAAAATTCAGACTCAATTACGCCAAGGCGAATTTGATTGAAAGGATTGTGAACAATTTGATTTAGAGCCCATCAATTCCCATTTTTAAGTAAATCAATTATCACAAGAACAATTAGACTATTATTATGAAGTTCCACAAATGGAAGGAAGTATTACGATGACAAAATATCGCGAAGGCTATGATTTTTACCGACAAGTATGTGAGAAACACGGTTTAGAGCCCATTAATTTTCACTATTATATGTTGAACTTATCTCAGGAGCAACTTGATGCCTACAATGAACGAGCCAAAACATTGGGAGGTCCAATAGAATATGAAGTCTCTTAGCTTATAAAATACCTTACTGCCTAGTTATGACAGTAAGGTATTTTTGGTAACTATCATAAATGAAGTAATTATTCAAGTATCTAAAAATACAGAACAATCATTCAGTTGGAAGATAAATAGGCTAAACATAACATATAAATAGACTAAGGTACTTAGTGTATTCCAAAACAAGCGTATTAAATGAGTTAAAAGACCTTTTTTTGAGTCTGTTCTAACAAAAATCATTGTAATATAGATTTAAACGTTTGAATATTTGGGTTGAATTAACTGCTTTTCTAATACTATAATGTAATTACATAATAAAGGGCGATATCCCATAACTTTATACCCCGCATTTTATAAAGCAAAAGTACCAAACCCTTCTAATGAACGGAGAATGTAAATGATGAATATCACGCCTAGTAGTATTAATCAAGTTAACTATAGTCTGAAAGAATTGCAAGATATTTTTTCTGCAATGAATAGTTCAATCATTGTGGCAATCACAGACCGAACTGGGAAAATTACGTTTGTTAATGATCATTTTTGCAAAATTTCTAAATATACACGTGAAGAATTATTAGGGCAAGATCACCGTTTACTGAATTCAGGTTACCATCCACGATCTTTCTTTAGAGAAATGTGGAAAACGATAGGTAAAGGTGACATGTGGAATGGCGAGGTATGTAATCGCGCAAAGGACGGTAGTCTATACTGGGTGAAGACGACGATTTTTCCTTTTCTTGATGACAATGGTAAACCATATCAATATATTGCTATTCGAGTCGACATAACTGCACAAAAAGATATCAAAAAGATTACTCATATTGCCTATCACGATGAATTAACAGGGCTACCAAATCGTCGTAAGTTAGAGCAACGTTTAGAAAATGAATTTCATCAATCTCGACGTACAGGTGAGAAGTTTGCGTTATTTTTTATTGATGTAAATCGTTTTAAAAACATTAACGATGGACTTGGTCATATCATCGGGGATCTGTTCTTAGTGGAAATGGCGCATCGCCTACGCAACATTGATTACACATCGAATTCTATCTACCGCCACAATAGTGATGAATTTGTAATTATACTAAACGATGTTGAACGTATTGAAGAGAAGGCTGAGGAAATAATTAGCGTCTTTAATGAGAGTTTTATTGTGAATACGTATGAATTTTACGCAAGTATTAGTGTTGGAATTAGTATTTTTCCAGACCATGCAAACTCTGTAGAGGAATTATTGAAAAATGCAGATATCGCAATGTATGCTGCGAAATCTTCCCGTGGTAATCAATATCGCTTATATCGTCCAAATATGGATGAAGTCAATGATAAATGGCTATTACTTGAAACAAAATTACATCAAGCGTTAAAAAAAGATATTTTAGAATTACATTATCAACCAAAGATTGATTTAAAAACAAATACAATGATTGGTATGGAGGCTTTACTTCGTTGGCATGATCCTGTACTTGGGCATATACCTCCGGATCACTTTATTCCATTTGCTGAGGAATGTGGGCTTATAAATGATATAGGGGTATGGGTGTTAAGAAAAGCATCCGCCCAAGCACGCGCTTGGAACGAGGTACATAATTTAAACTTACGTGTTGCCGTAAACATTTCTCCGATTCATATTAGTACGACAGGCTTTGTCGAAATGGTACGCGAAATTATGTCAGAAACTAAAATCGATCCACACTTATTAGAAATTGAAATTACAGAAATGAGTATGTTGGATTATACTGAAGACTTGCTCAATACTATTAATCAATTAAGAGCACTTGGTATTACGATTTCATTAGATGATTTCGGAACGGGTTACTCATCACTCAATTACTTAAAATCATTTCCCGTAGATGTTTTAAAAATAGATCGGGCATTCGTCCGTGATATTTTACCTGAAAAATCAGGCATTGCCATGATTTCAGCTATGATCTCTCTAGCACATGCCCTAAATCTTCAAGTAGTAGCTGAAGGCGTCGAGGAAGAAGCTGAATTAAAAGTGCTGCGTGAACATGGCTGCGAGTACGTACAAGGCTATTATTTCAGTAAGCCACTATCGGTAGATGACTTTACGCAGTTGATAGTTGAGAGTAATAGTTAGTCGTTAGAAAGGATCTTGTCATTAATTTGGACAAGATCCTTCAATTGTTTAGAGATGATTTTCTATCGTGGAAGTACAGTTTTAACAGCCGGATAAAAAATGAACTGGGGGTATCCTGGAAGTTTATAAATGATTTCTTCTAAAACATAATGGGATACTGCTCGTATTGTATAACAGCATTAGAAGCAATTGAAATTGAAAACAGCTTTAAACGAAAGCTACAAGGCATTCCTTTTGGCTATATCGCAATTAATCAAGAAAATTAACGATTTTCCAAAAGGTGTATCCCAAATCAAATGGTGAAAATCCTTTACTATTGAAAGAGATCTTTAGTACGAAAAGCAATGGCAATTTTCAGATATTTCCCGAAAAATAATTATTAATATTTGAAATTTTTTTACTGTTTTGCTAAAGTTATATACAATATTAATTGATGATGTGGCCAAGTAGGGTAGAATTGTGAAACAGAAAATATAGCAATTGTTGAGAGCTATATCACCGCTTTTATCTGAAACCTACCACGGAGATGTTATGCAAACATAACCGAGTCGTTTTCGTTACAGAACGTTTGAGGGTTTTAAGATGTTCTTAAAACTAAATTCAAGGTGGTACCACGTTAATTCGGCACAAAGACGTCCTTATTTTAAGGACAGCTTTGTGCTTTTTTGTTTTTTTTTTCAATAGGTGACAAACACCCTTATCGAAATGGAGGAAAGAACATGACAACACAACAAAACGATTTTTCAAAATGGTACATTGAGACAATTCAAAAGGCAGACTTAATGGATTACACACCGGTCCGAGGCTGTATCGCATTTAAACCGGACGGCTATGAGATTTGGGAACATATTCAGGAGGAAATGGACCGCCGTTTTAAAGAAACAGGCCATCGCAACGCTTATTTCCCTATGCTAATCCCTGAATCCTTTTTCCAAAAAGAAAAAGATCATATCGAAGGTTTCTCACCAGAACTTCCTTGGGTAACAGAGGCAGCAGGCGAGAAATTAGAGGAACGTTTAGCACTTCGCCCGACATCTGAAACGATGATAGGACACTTATATTCAAATTGGATCAAAAGTTATCGTGATTTACCGGTCCTCATTAATCAATGGGCAAATGTTTTTCGTTGGGAGAAAAAAACACTTCCGTTCATTCGAACTTCTGAATTTTTGTGGCAAGAAGGCCATACAGCGCATGTTGATGAAGAAGATGCACGTAAAGAAACAATGCAAATGTTAACGATCTATAAAGAGGTAGTGGAGGATTTACTTGCAATCCCTGTCTATGATGGACAGAAAACACCTTCAGAACGTTTTGCAGGAGCGATTGATACATTTTCAATTGAAGCAATGATGAAAAATGGCAAGGCCGTGCAAGCTGGTACCTCTCACTATTTAGGGACAAAATTCGCTGAAGCCTTTGATATTAAGTATTTAAATAAAGCCAATCAGCATGAACATGTACACACAACATCTTGGGGGACTTCCACACGCTTAATCGGTTCGGTCATTATGGTTCACGGTGATGAACAGGGGCTTGTTTTACCGCCACGAATTGCACCAACCCAAGTTGTCTTAATACCTGTAGGTCCATGGAAAAAGAACCCTGAAATATTAGAGAAACTAGATGACATCTTCGCAGCCCTTAAGAAGAAGGGAATTCGAGTTCGTTTAGATGATTCAGACCAATCACCCGGCTTCAAATTTAACGAATGGGAATTAAAAGGTGTCCCGATTCGTATTGAACTAGGACCTCGTGATTTAGAGAAAAACCAAGTATTATTAAAAGCACGAGATGAAGATGAGAAGCAATCCATTGAACTGAATGACATTGTTTCAGCCATTGAGGTAGAACTAACAACGATGCAATCACGTTTATTTGAAAAAGCACGCACATTCCGCGATGAAAATGCTCATACAACGATTGATACACTGCAGGAATTACAGCAGCATATTAACCCGTCCCAGGAAAACAGATCTATACCAGGCTGGATTCTTGCTGGATGGTGTGGAGATGATGCATGCGAGGAAAAAGTGAAAGAAGAGACAAAATATACTTCTCGTAATATTCCATTTAACCCTCCAACTACGAAGACTACTTGTATTTGCTGTGGCAATGAAGCGAAACATACAGTTTGGTTTGCTCAAGCATATTAATCATTGTAGAGTTTAAAAAAGGATAATATTACAAATATAATAAGCTTGTTTCTCGCATTTTGAGAAACAAGCTTATTTTAATATTTAATTCTCTAGATAAACTCCGCAGTATCTCCATATAAACTACAGGTTACCCATTTATAGTATAGCTATCAAGGAGGTAATGAAAATGAATTTTATCAAACGAGCATTTTTAAGTGTTAAAGCAAGGAAGGGGAAATCGCTAATATTATTCACTGTATTTCTAGTAGTTTCCAATTTAGTATTAGCGGGTTTTGCAATTCAAAATGTCTCACAAAAGGCGAATGATCACGCTAGACAAACATTAGGTGTAGACGTGAGTCTTAGAATGGACGAAGAGAAGCTTATGGAAAATGTGGCGAAGCAGCGAGAAGAGAATCCAAATGGAAAAATAAAACACCCTGAACTTTTTGCAGATGAAGCAGACCAGTTAGCTAAATCACCCTATGTAATAGACTACAACTATCTAAAAAGTGACATGCTTGTTGCAGATGATTTTGCACCTATTAATAGTGAACAAGATGACGAAGGGGTAGTTGGAACTGTAGGCGGTAGTCACTCTGAAAATATGAAAATGCCTAATACATTTATCCAAGGTGTAAGAAGTTCTGATTTATTACAAGAATTTACAGATGGAACGAATGAAATTATTGACGGTCGTCCGATTACATCAGAGGATACGAATAAGAAAGTAGCTTTAATTGAAAAACGGTTAGCCGAACAAAACGAGCTTCAAGTCGGTGATAAGTTAAAGATTAAATCACCTGAAGAAACATCAGAGGTTGAGTTAGAAATAATAGGGATCTACAAAAATTCCGGGATCACTGATTTCGAGGCAAATTTACCAGCTATGATGCATCCGTCTAACAAAATATACACTATTTATGATTCGACGAAAGAAATGCATGAAGAAAGTGATGAAAAGGGTGTATCTATTAACGAAGCAATTTACTACTTAAATGATCCAGAAAATATTGAGGATTTTAAAGCGGAGGCAAAGAAAGCAAATATTGATTTCGATCTATTTAAGTTAGATGCGCATGATGCTTTATATCAAAAAATGGTAGGCCCAATCGAGAATATTGCCGCTACTTCCAAAATGATTGTCTATTTAGTATCCATTGCAGGATCCATTATATTAGGTCTTATTATTATGTTGACCATAAAAGAGCGACGTAAAGAATTAGGTATTCTATTAGCCATCGGTGAAAAAAAGAGGAAATTAATAGGACAACTGTTAGTAGAAGTACTATGTATAGCTGTACTAGCATTTGGCATTTCTATCATTACAGGTAAAACAGTGTCTCAAAAAATGGGAGACAGTTTATTACAGCAAGAAGTGATTGCTGCCGAAGATCAACAACAAGAATCAAATACTTTAGGATTCTCGTTTGGAAGTATGAATAAACAAGATAAAGATGTAGAGCCTATCGACGATATTGATGTAAGTATATCATCACAAGATGTGTTGAATTTAGGTGGATTAGGGTTATTAATCGCGATTTTATCAACACTTATTCCAGCATTATCAATTCTTCGTTTAAATCCAAAAGAAATTCTATTAAAAGATGAGTAGGAGGAGTCATATGAACACGATATTACAATTTAAAAATCTATTTTACTATTATCAAAGTAATAATAAGAAGAATACTTTATTAGAGAATGTAAATTTCACCTTTGAAACAGGATGTTTCTATAGCATTTTAGGTCCATCCGGTTCAGGAAAAACAACCGCACTTAGTTTAGCAAGTGGATTAGATAACCCAAAAGAAGGACATGTACTTTACAAAGGAAAAGATATACGGAAAATTGGTTTAGATAAATACAGAAATAAATATGTTTCGATCATCTTTCAATCTTATAATCTCATTACGTATATGACGGCACTTCAAAATGTCGTCACGGCAATGGAGATTACAGGAGTTAACATAAATGATAAAAAGAGAAGAGCGCTTGAATTATTAGAAATGGTTGGCTTGTCGGAAATCGAAGCAAAAAGAAAGGTGTTACAGCTTAGCGGCGGTCAACAACAGCGTGTAGCCATAGCTCGTGCATTGTCTTGTGAAGTAGATTTATTAATTGCGGATGAACCGACCGGTAATTTAGATGAGAATACTTCGGATGAAATTGTAAAATTGTTTAAAGAACTAGCTCATAAAGAAAACAAATGTATTATCGTTGTCACTCATTCCCAGGAAGTCGCTAAACAATCTGATAAGGTAGTGTATCTTGAAAAACAAAATTTGGTTTGTAAAAGTTTGAAGAAGAAACGGGAATAAAATGTTATCGAAAACCTTTTATAAAAATGTAAAATTGGAGTGAAAAAAATGTGGACGAAAATAGCACCATCCATTGCCTTAGTAACAATAGGAATAGCAATTGGTTTATTTGCGAATTTGATTAATTTAGGTGGAAACCTGGATCAAAGTGAAACGAATATGGACCAAGATCATAACACGTATTCAGAAGAAAAGATTCCCGATCAGCGACAGTGGGAATCTCCAAATCCAAGAGGAGAAATGACACCAGAACAGTGGGAGGAGTTCACAACAAAACCAGATGAACAAACACCAGAACAGTGGGATCCTTATTCATCTAATTCAGAAGAGGATATGATACAAGGTTCTACATCGGGTTCTACATCTCCTAATTGAATTTCTTAAATGTATGTAAATACAATTCTGTAAGATAATGAAGCCAATCAGATATATTTTCAGGCATAAATAAACTAATAGTTATGATAAACATATATTCCCCTTAGGATAAACAGGCTTGTTTATTCTAAGGGGAACTTTGCGTCTTAAAAATTCTCAAGAAAATTCAGTGAGAATTTTTTCTATTAGTGATGTTATTACATGTAAAAAACGATTTGTAGGAAGCTCAAAATTAATGGTAGGAAAGTGAAAAGAATAAAGAGGAGTGTTTTGAAACTTAAACGGCAAAATAAGAATCCATCTTTTTTCAAGATGGATTCTTATAATTGATCATATTGAAAATTAGATTTTAATAAATGTAATAAATGTCATATTAACAAGTGACTTCATACACTTAAAGAAGATGTCCTCTGCTCCCAATGCTTTAAGGGATACATATGTCAAACACGAACACATAAACAACATAAATACGACCAAAAATAACCATGGACGTAGATTGATTTTATACATAATAACTGCTCCTTAACTGAAAACGTTGAAAGATAACTGCTATATAGACAGAGAAATATTGATTCTGAACACTCTATAAAGGAGGTTAAAATCAATTTTCTTCCTAACAATTAATGTACATGACCAATCTGGAATCTGTATGAAGATATTGAGGAGTTTATATGGAGAAGTTGACCCGATAGCTTTTATTCAAGTGTAGCTTTGAAATAAAGTCGATACGTTTATAAAAATGTTCGATGAAAAACGTTATTGTGGATTAAAACAAGGTTTGACCGTTTTCTCTCTTTGAATAGTAATTTAAAATGGTATTTAAAAAAAGAATATCTAATTTTAAAGATCGATTAAGGAATGTAGAGTGACAATAAGCTGATCCACTAAAGGGCCATTTAATTGAATAACACATTAAAAGAAAATAGATGTTTATGTTAAGATTTATGAAAGCTTGTGAAGATATACTTAAGTCAACGATCAGGTTTCTTGAGGTATGAAAAAGTAATACTAACCATTAATAGTAGGTGTTAGAATAGATTATGTAATCGTGTTAATTAATATTTAAGAGGTGTTTTTATGAAGTTAGATGAATTTACAATTGGAGATGTGTTCGAAACTAAACCATACAAATTTACAAAAGAGGATATTATGAGGTTTGCAGGTGAATTTGACCCCCAATATATGCATTTAGATGAGGAAAAAGCAAATCAGGGAAGATTTAATGGAATCATTGCTTCTGGGATACATACACTAGCTATTTCATTTAAGCTATGGGTTGAAGAAGATAAATATGGAGAGGATGTTATTGCAGGAACAAGAATGAATAATATTAGATTTATAAAGCCGGTGTATCCTGATGATGAACTACATATCATTGTAAAGGTTATTGATATGAAAGCAACAAAGAATGAAATGGGTATCCTTACGGTATTGTTATCTACTTTCAATGATAAGGAAGAAAAAGTTTTTGAGGGCGAATTATCTGCATTGATAAAGCGATGAAGGTTATATTAAATTATTGAACGCCACCAGTTAATAGTATTTCAATTAAAGGGGAGAATTCTTAAGAGGAATTGCCCCTTTTTCAAGAATAGGGTCATATTATTGAATAACATTCTTTATGAAAGGTTCCTTACAATGATTAAAAACCTTCCAAAATCACGCTTAATAGGAACCAGACCTATATAATAGACAGAAATGAGCTGCAAAGAGGCCATTTTTTTCTGTCTATTCGGCAGCTTTTATCGATGCCATGTCAGAATGAATATTTGAATAAGAGGATAGTATAGCTTTCAAAGGGAATATGAGGTTTCTTCACATAAACTACAGATTGAAAGGTTATAATGTGCTTCGAGGGGGATATACCGATGAACTATCATATTCTTGTAGTAGAAGACGATTTAGAAATTCAGGAATTAATTAAACAGTTTTTAATGACACAAAATTATACAATAGAGGTTGCTTCAGATGGGCTAGAAGGAATGAAACGATTTAATACACAATCCTTTGATTTAATTCTTCTTGATGTCATGATGCCAAACCTTAATGGATTTGAAGTTGCCAAAATGATCCGTAGTCAGTCAAACATACCCATTATAATGTTGACGGCTTTGGAAGAAGAACAAGATCAAATGAAAGGCTTTGATATAGGGATTGATGATTATATAACGAAACCCTTTTCATTTCATGTGTTGATCAGACGAGTACAAGCAGTTCTAAGAAGAAGTTGTAATCAAAATAGCGATAATCATTTGAATTTTAATGAACTAAATGTCGATTGCGACGGATATAAAGCTTATGTAAATAAAGTTGAAATACCATTAACAACTAAAGAATTCGAAATTTTACAACTACTACTTCATAATGAACAAAAGGTGCTTACTAGAGAAATTATTGTAGAAAAAATTTGGGGATATGAGTATGCAGGAGAGACAAGGATGATTGATACACATATAAAAAATTTAAGAAAAAAGTTAAATATACCTTATATTAAAACGGTAAAGGGTATTGGATACAAAATCGATGAATAGGATTGTAAACATCATGAAGATGAAACGAATAACGTATAAGCTCTTTATGATCACTTCGCTCATATTGTTATCTTTTGCAGTCTTGATTTATTTAACGTTATACTTCTTCCTTCCAACATTTTATCAACAATATAAAACGAATCAACTCCAATCTGGAATTGAGGAAATAATTGATGAATCTAAAAATTTAACATTACAAAGTGCGATACCACTTTTGGATGAGTACACAAAAGAAAATAATGCCATCATTTACTTACAAACTAAAGAAGGAACTTATATATATTCGCCTTCTTTTTTTATTCAGGGGAATTCGCAACGATCAATGCTTACTGCAAAAACAGCACCAATACAAAATGCAGAAAGCTTTAATAATGCATTTAATGTTACTTTGCCCATTCAATTCCTAGATAAAGATAATTTAATGGTTACTGTATTTGCGACATTTCAACCTATTGACGAAGCGTCGCAGGTCTTAGTACGTTTTCTACCTTTTATAAGTATCATTGTAGTGATTATTGGATTGGGGAGTGCCTATTTATATTCAAGGTTCATTACAAAACCGCTCATCTATATTAATGAAGGTGCGCAAAAGATGGCCAACTTGGATTTTTCCGAAAACATCGTAGTTCGTTCAAATGATGAATTAGAGGAACTATCCAATAGTTTGAATGAGATGTCGAATAACTTGCAACGAACTATGCTCGATTTACAAAAAGCAAATGAGCAATTAAAAGATGATATTGAAAGAGAGCGAAAAATCGAAACAAAACGCCGAGAATTTTTCGCAACAGTTGCACATGAATTAAAAACTCCGCTTACTGTTATGAAAGGATATTTAGAAGGGATGATTTATAATATCGGTCCTTATCAAAATCGTGACCTTTACTTAGAAAAAAACCACAAAATTATCGAAGGAATGGAACAATTAGTTCGAGAGATTTTAAGCATGTCTAAATTAGAACAAGATACCTTTAAATTGCAATTGGAGGAAGTCAACCTTTTAGAATTATTAGATTCAATAACGAAAGATCTCGGTTTTTTTGCTTCTCAAAAAGACATTCAGATTATAAAACAAATTTCTCCTAACATGAATGTACGCACAGATAGAGATTTATTAGAAAAAGCTTTCAAAAACATCATCCATAATGCGATTACGTATTCACCGCATGGAGAAACAGTATGTATAGACGTAACTGATCTCCAAAAAGAAAATCAGATTCAAATACAAGTGATGAATACAGGTGTCACAATTAAAGAAGAGGAAATACAACAATTATTTGAGCCATTTTATAGAATCGAAAAATCGAGAAATCGAAATACTGGTGGGAGCGGACTAGGTCTTTATATTGTAAAGCAAATATTTGAATCACTTTCTATTATCTATTTAATGAATAATACCCAAAATGGTGTTCAATTTTTAGCTACTATTCCTAAAGGAAGATCATAGTATATATTTGGACTTAAACAACGCCTTCTAGTTAAAAAAATATCAGTCAAAAGAGTGTCAAATTGTGTAGGTATTTGACACTCTTTTTTATTGTTGTGAAAAAGTATAAAACGAATGTCATTTTGTCAAAAATAAAAATTGACTGGACACTAAATGGTGTCATATAATTAAGACACCATTTAGTGTCCTATTCAAAAAGGGAGAGGAGATTTTGAGCGAGAAAAATCTAGAGCGTGATGTTTATGCTGCGATTGCTGACCCAACAAGACGTCAATTAATACGCTTGTTGGCTGATGCAGAAGAATTACCTCTTCACGAATTAACGGCTCATTTTCAAATGGGGCGTACAGCAGTTTCTAAGCATTTGGCTATCTTGAAAGATGCTGATCTTGTAATTGCTCGAAGGGTTGGTAGAGAAACGAGATATCGGTTGAATCCCAATCCATTAAAGGAAATTCAAGATTGGATATCTTATTACGAAGGATTCTGGAAAGAAAGAATGGCTAAATTAAATCTACTATTGGAGGAAAAAAAATGAAAGCAGATGTATCTTTAGATTACCAATTTACAAGTTCAATCGAGAAAGTTTGGAGCGCATTAACGGATTCAGACACTCTTGAAAAATGGATATGGAAAAATAATTTTAAACCAATCGTAGGGCATAAATTTCAATTCCGAGCTGAGCCAAACGAATGGTGGGATGGAATTGTCAATTGTGAGGTGCTTATAGTGGATGAGCCACATACATTATCTTACACTTGGGCGAGTGCCGGAGAAATCACTACTGTTACGTGGACGTTGACACAAGGTGAAGATGGTACAACTAACCTACATCTTGATCAATCTGGATTTAGTGAAGCAACGAAAGCTCGACAAGGAGCAATCGAGGGAGCTAAATATGCTTGGATTAACAATGGTAATCAGCTTGAAAAAGTGTTAGCAGAACTATAATTCATTTTTATCGTTTATATAAATAAACCGTTCTTCTACAATTGACGCTTTTCCGAACACGGGAAGCGTCATTTTTAACTTCTTTCAGAAGAAGTTGACACGCATTTATGCCGAGGCTTAATTGATTGGCATGTCGATTCAAAAACACAGCAAATACTTCTGAAGTTATGCTAACATGACAATACTAGATTGAATGGAGAGTATCCGATGAAAATAAATCAATTAATTGCTAACAATATTAACCGGTTAGATGTCGACTTGCCGGAAGAACAATCATTAGGAATTGCTGGATTGTCCGGATCTGGTAAAACTACATTTTGCCAAGCAATTGGTGAAGAATCCAAAAAGCGTCTCGTTTCTTTATTACCAAAGGCTGAATATCAATATTTATTCCCGAATATTATGGTAACGAATTTTAGTGCCATTAAGATGGAAGAAATGCCTTTAGTCCTTTTTCTCGGGAAATCATCCATTTCAGCCAATCCACGTTCGACAGTTGGTACTCATACCGGCGTTTTTAAAGAGATTCGTGAAAAGCTGGCAAATAAATTTGATCTTTCGCCAGAAGTTTTTTCTTTTAATAATGCATTAGGCTGGTGTCCTGCTTGTAAAGGACGTGGTACGACTAAAAATGTCGAATGTAAAAAGTGTGAGGGAAAACGTTATAATCCAGAAGTTGAGCAAAATAAGTTTGAATTATGGGGTCAACCACATAGTATTTCCGATATTAACAACTTGAGTATAGAAGCGATTTATTCCCTTTCAGAGGAATTAGCAATTAGCGAAGAAAGACAACGTATTCTCACAAATATTATCCAAATGAATATTGGTTACTTAACGTTAAATCGGATTATGGGGACTTTGTCAGGTGGGGAATTAACACGACTGTACTTAGCAGAATTTATGGCAGCTAGTGAAAATACGGTCATTATTATAGATGAAATATCTGTTGGTCTTGATCATCAAACGCTGTTGAAAATTTTAGAGCAGATTAAACAATTGGGCTATAAAAACCAAATTTGGCTTATTGATCATTCTGATACAGTGCTAGATACAGCAGATGAGCAGCTGTTCTTTGGACCTGGTAGTGGTAAATACGGCGGTAAAATTGTCGAAGTATCACCACGTCCAGAACCAATCTATTGGGAACGAAATCAAGCAATGCCTACAGACTATTATCAATTTCATGATCTTTACTGTCGTAACATTGAAATGGCAAACATACAGATTCCAAAAAATAGACTCGTAACCGTTACAGGTGAGTCTGGCTGTGGGAAATCGACTCTGGTCAATGAGTGCATCGCTAAGGATTTCCAAAAACGATATCCGAAAGATAAATTGGTTATGGTAGGACAAGACCGCAACCAATCGATTACTAGTCGATCAACGGTTGCAACGTTTCTTGATATTAAAAAGAAAATGACGAAATACAGTGACGAAATTGATGATATTTTCCAACGTTCCATCGAGGACATTATCGTGGAGCTTCCAAATGAAGATATCGCTCATAAACGTTTAAGTTTATTAATTAAGCTTGGACTTGGTTATTTAACGTTAGAAAGAAAAACACAATCCTTATCGACAGGTGAATTTCAATGCGTTCATTTAGTGTCTGAGCTGTTTTCGAATGCCAGAAACCCCCATACATTATTTATTTTTGATGAACCTTCAAAAGGTTTATCACAAAATATTTTAAACCAATTCATTGATAGTGTTAGGGATATTTTGCGAGATGAATCTGTCTCTATTATGATGATTGAACATAATGCCTATATGATGGAAAGCTCTGATTTCATCGCCGGTTTTGGTAAAAGACAGCCAGAACCTGTTAGACATCTTGATGTTGTCAGTCATGATGATTATTTTAGTCAACATAACAAACTAAATAGTATAGCTCCATTGCATATATCTTCAACACTAAATTCTAAAAATGGCATTCATTACTTAGAAGAGAATCATATTAGCTATTTTAAAAATGCCGAAAACATTTATAAAGGTGGTATTTTAAAAAGCTTATCATCGATGGCCCGATTAATTTATGGTGAATACGAATCCGCAACTATTGCACCTGTCGTCGCCATCGATCTCGAAAGACACTTATATAGTCAATATAGTTTTTTATATGAAATAGGTGGTCTCATCAATCATATTGTGGCGTCACATCCGACGAATAAAGATACAAGAAGCTTCGATTTCTTTAGTCAGGAAAATCATTGCCCAAGCTGTTCTGGCCGCCTGCAAATTGAAAAATTTGATTTTGATTTGGTCATTCAGGACAAAACAGTGCCATTTTGGGATGGCTTATTACATCAAGACGTGATGGAAGTGTTAAAATATTATCAATATCCTAAATTGCAATTCCTCTTTGATGAGATAAAAAATGAACTGGGTCAAGATATTAGTAAAAGCTACAATGACATGACAGCAGAAGAAAGACATACATTCCTTTATGGTTATTGGGAAAAATCATTTTATGATAAAGCAACGAAGTCTTCGAAAAAATGGGAAGGGTTTAATTTGATCCTTGGACGTTATATGGTGATTTCGAAATCAATTATTAAAGAACAAATGAAAGCATCGAAAGAGATGATTGCCTGTCCTATCTGTCAGGGAGCGGTGCTAAACCATAAGAAACCACTAACATTTGGGGACACTGATATTCGTGAGCTTATCCATCAACCGATCGATCAGGTCATAAAAACGATTGGCAATTTACCAGAGCTTGAAAAACTAAAAGCAATTGTTGGTGGCGTTATGACACTTACGGAGGATGTCTCCTTACTTCCTAGAGAAACACAAGTGTCGTTAAAAATGCTGGAATTAGAACTCGCAAGCTTTGCTGGGTATGAAATAGTCCTACAAAATGTTTTACCATTTTGGGACAAAATCCAAAATAATATCGAAGCTATAAGCAGCAAAAATCAAATTACAATTTGTGATTTCGCGCATATTGACGAAACGAGAGAAGCTATTATTGATCAGTATTTTACGAATGGAAAATACAAAAAATTAACGTATGTTTATGAAGCATTTGGCTACAAAAAAATTGTTACACAAATTAATAAAATTAAAGCAAGTCATAAATGTCCATTCTGTAATGGGAAGAAGGTCATTTCTGAAGATAATCTCCATGATGGTGTTTATAAATTATCAGTACCATGTGTTCGCTGCTATGAAAGTGGTATCAATGACGAAGGGCGTAAGGAAATTGTCGATGGCATAGACGTGCAAACATGGCTAACCGGCAAAGTAAGCGATGTTGTTGCTGAAAACTTACGAACGGAGGCTGTTGCTAATATCCCTATTTTCAATCGTATTCGAGAGTTAAATAAACGAGAGATGATGGCGGTTTATCAATGCCTTGAGCAAAATAATTAATTAATGCAAGCTATATTTTAAAGGATTACTACATAAAAACTCATTTGCATTTATCATTGCAAATGAGTTTTTATGTTATCCTGAGAAAGTGCTTGTAAAAAAGTTAGTCGAATAAAAGGGGAAAGATATGAATGACAGAATTGATGGACTGGAAAAATAATGCTCAAGGGCATCGTTTTATAGCTTCATTTAGCGGAGGAAAGGATAGTGTCTTAGCTTTATATAAAGCAATGCAGGTTGGAGAAGCGGTTGGACTCATCGTCATGATGGAGGAAGAAGGAAATCGTTCCAGATCTCATGGGATGCCTCCGGAACTCATACGTGCTCAAGCTAATTCTATAGGTTTACCGGTTTATACTGCAGCAGCGAGCTGGACAGATTATGAAAAAGTATTTATGAGCCTTTTAGAAAAAGCTAAAAGTGAAGGTGCAGAAGTTTTAGTAACAGGTGACTTAGATATGCCTGAACATGGTTGCTGGCATGACAAAGTTACGAAGAATGCTGGATTAAAACTAGGCATGCCTTTATGGGAAATGGATCATCGTGAAGCTGTCGATGAATTTATAAACCTAGGATTTGTTACAATCATAGTCACTGTAAATTTATCATTAGGGATGCGAGAGGATGATTTAGGGCGAACATTAACCCCTGAATACGTGAAGGAGCTTGAAGCCCGCGGTATTGACCCTTGCGGAGAAGGTGGAGAATTCCATACGACAGTATTAGACGGACCAATTTTCAAACATCCTATTCCTGTTCGTAAATGTGATGTTATTAGAAGCGGAGAATATGCTTTTCTGCCTTTGGAACTTGATTAAAATGTAAGAGCCTTACTACATGTTATTGTAGAAAGGCTCTTTCATGTTGTTAATCCATATTAATTTACACAACAGATTAGTTAAAAAACTATTTTTTAAAATCATCTTAATTTTATAACAATGGAGAGTATGATCGATTTAATTCAGTCCTATTCTAAGTATTGGGATTGATTTGATTTATATAGCTACTGATCATACGTTCAAATAGCTGATTATTTAAGTACTGATACACTTAGATTAACTAAACTATTAAAAGGGTCACTGGTGGAAAGTAACCCTTAATGAATGGGAGGTAAACGGATTAGTTTGTATAATCCTATACATTATGAGCATGAAAGGTGGTTTTCGGTATTAGTAATAACCTATGAAGCTAGTACCAACAATAATCAATAGAATGAATAGAACTACGATTAGCGCAAATGATGAACCATATCCAGAACCAGAACCATTACCGCAATATTCAGACATAGTAATTTCCCTCCTTTCAATACTCTATAATATGAATCGTTGTTAAAATGATTAGCGATATTTATCTATTAAAACACAAAAATAATAAAATTAAATATCCAGACATTTATAAAAAGATGATTCAATTCTTCATCCGTGAAAATGTATATTTCTTTAGCATCCCCTTAATCAAATTCTAATTTTTTTGTATTAAAGTTATATCATACTGATTCGGTTAAACACTTTCTTTACTTGCAAGTACATTGGCATGAGCGAAATTTGGTGAAACTGTAGATATCAAAGTAAGTATTAAAGCTCAAATAAAACAGTAAACTTTTTAATTGCAACAATTCTCTTTTTGTATTTTTGTAAAATAATATATTTACAGATAATAAAAAAGTGATATTGTCATCATTTTACATAACTTACACATTGATGCATAATGTATATAAAGTGATGTGAGGTGTATTATTTGTATTTCTCGAATATGCAATTTTTAATGTTGATATTTGCTTTTATTATTGTGATTTTAAGCTTTATTAAAGTGTATCAAATAAAAAAAGAGTATTTGATTAAGCATAGGGAACTAGAAGTGGAATTGGAAAGAGTTGAATTAGAAAGACAAAAAATGAATGCCGGGATAAAAATGGCAAAATCTGATGGGAATACGTTTGGTAGAGGATGATTTGTTTTTAATTTTATGCAAGTTTAATTCATGAAAACCAACCGTGTATAAAATCTTGTATACACAATAAAAAGTTGTTCAAATGAAAGGCAGTAGTAACAAGGGTTTATCCGTTGTCGTTACTGCCTTTTTCTAATGATCCGAATAATCCCTATGATCATGAATGGTACGAAAATGACGAAGATTATACTTTTTAATATTTCTAGATTTTATCTGGGATCAAGGATAGCCTTAATCAGTTGTTCTTTTTAAATTGTACAAAAATATTCACCAAAATAATCAAAAATGGGTGCAATACAAAGGCTATTGCTATTTGAGCATATGAAGCATTGAAATATTCTGCATCAATCTCGAGAAGATATATGTTCAACAGCATAAATAGAGTCAATGCAGCCAATACAGTGTATCGAATGGCATTTTGAGAATTGATAATCGAGCCACAAATAGTTAACAGTGTAGAAATAAATAGAAGTACCTGTAGGGTAATGGCTTCATCCACTGCATATAAAACGGGTATATCAGAGGTAATCAATAAACCATAGGCGAAAGCACCCAGTAAAAAAAACGTGCCAAACATGAGTAATAAACTAGAAGTAAGGTTTTTTTTCATTTTTTCACCCTTTTTTAGAATTTAGGTTGTTGTTTTGTTTGGGGAAATGGGTCTTTACTATATTGGCGATAGGCTCGATTTTGAGCATACTATCGATGGTCAAATATAGACGAAACGAATTCAATGGGATACACGAGAATTAATAAAAGAGAAATCAAACGAACCTTTTAGCAAAGTATTTGTTATTTTATCAATAGGAAACGGTGATTGAATATACATATTATAAACCGGTACTAAACAGAATAGTTTTTAAGTCAGTACAAATTAGTACTGACTTTTTTAGAGGAGGGAGGGCATATGACATGGTATTGCCTAAAAGTATAAGAACGAAAAAAGGCATCTCATCCATAGATGAAACACCTTTTCTTGAAGTTATTGAGCTACGCGTTGAATAAAGGCGTCTAATTGTACTAATGTGACATTATCGTTAACCCCGAATGTATTGTCACCTTTACCAACCGTAATTTTATTGGAAGCGAGAATAGATACATAATTGTAAGCCCAATGCGCACTTGGAACATCCACGAATTGTACTGCTGATCCTTGTTGTTTTAAATGGAATGCTTCCACTAAAACTTTCGATAATTGACCACGTGTCATCGGAGAACCTGGATTGAATTTTCCATTTTCATCACCCGTAAAAACGCCGATTTTTTTAAGTGCTTCTGCAGCACCCGCATATTTAGACGATGGTGTTATATCTGGAAAACTTGAATTAGTGTTACTAGTATCTAACTTTAACTGCTTAGCTAGTTTAAGAGCTACCTCTCCACGCGATGCATAAACGTTAAAGTCAATCTCTGCATCTTTTACTTCTCCTTCAGAGAAGTTTGCTACGCGTTTTGCCCCTACGTAACGAGATCCCCAGTAATAAGGATCATTAAGTTTGTCAATTTTTACTCCAGAACTTGTAGTAGCTGAAATAAAATTGTTGTCACCTATGTATATGCCAACATGAGAAACGCCGCTTCCCGAAGTATTGAAAAATACAAGATCTCCAGACTTCAACTGAGCTTTCGCAATCGAAGTACCTTGTTGATATTGAGAACTCGATGTACGTTGTAGTGATATGCCCAACTTAGAAAAAACGATTTGTGTATATGCTGAGCAATCTATACCTGTCTTAATATCCGTTCCTCCATATTGATAAGGTACACCTATATATGATTTTGCTGTATTAGTGATATCTGCTACTGTTGCTGCTTTCGCATCATGAACACCCATGCCTGTGAAAAACATAAACGATGCAAAAATGGGAAGTAACCATTTTTTCTTCATGTAAACTTACTCCTTTCAAAAAGCTTTCAGTTTTTAATAAAGTAAGAATAGCATGAAACAGCCATGAGTTATTTTTCAATCATATTACCGATTACCGTTAAACAGCAAAATTGAAACCTTAATTTTAATTGTGTAAAACTTCTGCAATAATCATGGGCAATTTTACTAAAAATATTTTAAATAAATGGTTATAGAGGGTTTAAAGGGTTTATTTAGTGGTTTCATCCAACATAAAAACTTTAAGTGAATCATTGTTTTTCCACATCTAATCCTATTTAGTGCTTTATGGCATTGTTGGTCCTTTTCAGTTTACCGCCTTGTTTATTAGCTAGATTTTTATACTTATAAACGAAGACTTTCTTTACAAGCTAGTTCACAAAGGGCGAAATAGCACCTTTCATCCCCATTGTATTTTCATAAAGACAATTGGACATTCTCCATACATTTTTCATAATTTTTATTTATACTAAATAATTGATGTGTTTAATTAGATAAGGAAGGATTGGTGAATGGCTTTGGTAGGAGAATTGAATTTATTTCTTTCCTTTGCAGCGGGGTTATTGTCGTTTATTTCCCCTTGTTCATTACCACTTTACCCAGCATTTCTTTCGTATGTTACGGGGATGTCCTTTAATGAGCTAAAGGATGACAAAGGAGTATTTCATCGTAAAGCTTTGATACATACACTTTTATTTTTATTTGGTTTCTCTATTATATTTTTGGCTTTAGGTCTATCTACATCATTTATCGGTTCTCTTTTTATTATGCATAAAGATTTACTGAGACAAATTGGCGCTATTATTATCGTGATATTCGGTTTGATCATTTTAGGCGTTTTTAAGTTCGATTTTTTACTTTCAGATAAGAGAATACAGTTTAAGAAAAGACCTAAAGGATATTTTGGTTCTATTCTTATCGGTGTGGGCTTTGCTGCTGGATGGACTCCGTGTACTGGTCCAATTCTTGCTGGAGTTATTGCATTAGGCATATCTGATCCTAGTAGAGGAATTTTATATATGCTATTTTATGTACTTGGTTTCTCTATTCCGTTTTTAGTTATGTCACTATTTATTGGGAAAATGAAAATGTTTCAAAAACGAAGTGCTCTCTTTATGAAAATAGGTGGTCTGTTAATGGTGATTATGGGAATCATGTTATATTTTGATATGATGACAAAAGTGATAGCATTTTTATCACCGTTTTTAGGAGGATTTACAGGATTTTAGTCGATATAAAACGCGAGGTAAGGAGGAGTATGCAATAAGGTGAATAAAATCTCTACTAAATTAGCAGCTAGTTTTTTTGTAGTCGTGCTAATCATGGAATTATTTCTTATGTTTTACCTACATCGAAATATTATTAAGTCGAAAGTTGAAGAAGAGCTAGCCAGTTTATTAGCAAATGGAGAAAATCATAGAGATGTATTACTCGAGAATTATTCAGATATGACTATAAAGCATATCGTGTTAATGGAAAAGAATAAAGATCGAGAAGTCATGATCACAGATAAAAACGGTCGTATTATAGGTCGTTCCACTTTAAATAACACAATAGTAGAAGAATACCTGCCTTTCGTAAAAAATCTAAGTAAAACAAAGGATCAAATACTAGTAGCAGACTGGCGAAACTCTCCATATATAGTCAGCGTGCACCCTTATAAAATAAATAAAGATCAATCTGGTTATGTGGTCATGTTTCAAAGTACAAGTGCTATCAAAGAAATGGTTCATAATTTGAATAAACACTTTTTCATATCTGGTATTACTAGCATTGTCGTTCTTCTTGCTATATACGCATTATTATCGAAAGTCTTAACGAGACCTTTATTGCGTATGAAAGCAGCTACTGAAAAATTAAGTCATGGCGACTTTAATGTAAGTCTTGCCAATGTAGGAAAAGACGAACTAGGTGAGTTAGCAAGATCAATTCAGAAGTTAGCCGATGATTTAGAAAGGTTACAAAAAGAAAGAAATGAATTTCTGGCATCAATAGCGCACGAATTAAGCACACCCTTAACCTATTTAATGGGGTATTCAAAAGTAGCCATGAGAGAAAATTTGAACGAAAATGATCGAAATCACTATCTTGAAATTATTACTGAAGAGTCAAATCGAATGAAAGAACTTGTAAAAAACTTATTAGAATTAGCAAAAATGGATCAAAACACGTTTAGTGTGTCAAAGGAATATTTTTCTGCACGTCTATTTCTAGATAATATATGTAAGCGAGTTGCACCTTCTTTTGACATGAATAACATAAAGTTAATTCTTGTTTGCGAAGAGGACTTTGAAATATACGCAGATTCCATACGCCTGGAGCAAATTATGCTAAATTTATTAGATAATGCTTTGAAGTATTCAAATAAAAACACAAAAGTTAAAGTAGAAGCAATGAAACAAGAAGAAAGAACCGTAATAAACGTAATGGATGAAGGGATCGGTATTCCTTCAGACGAACTGGAATTGATTTTCGAAAAATTATACAGAGTGGAAAAATCACGTTCGCGAACTTTTGGGGGTTCAGGAATAGGACTTGCTATAGTTAAAGAACTAGTTGAGGCCCATGGCGGTACAATTAAAGTGAAAAGCAATTTAGGCGAAGGCAGTACATTTACAATCACAATATAGAAGGAGATAGGAATATAAATGAAAACAATTTTATTAGTTGATGATGAACTAAGAATGTTGGATTTAGTTGAATTATTTCTATTGCCATATGGTTTTAATTGCATAAAGGAAACAAGTGGCATAAACGCAATTGAGCTCGTAAAGAAAGAAGACATAGCTCTTATCATCTTAGATGTTATGATGCCCGAAATGGATGGATGGGACGTTTGTGAAGCAATCCGCGAATTCTCGAATGTTCCAATTATTATGCTAACGGCACGATCCGATAAAGTAGATTTAGCAAAGGGGCTAAATACAGGAGCGGATGATTATATTTCGAAGCCTTTTGACGAACGAGAGTTGCTTGCAAGAGTAAATGCGATACTACGTCGAACTTATCGTGATGAGAATAAAATTATTAGTTACAAAGATTTTACGTTGGATAAAGAAACGTACTCCTTACACTATCAGGATTTAACTGTTCAGCTGACGTTAAAAGAATTTAACATTATAAACACTTTAATTTCCCGACCATCTAAAACGTATACTAGAGAAGAATTATTACGTTCTGCATGGGAATATGATACAGATATCGATACACGAACAATAGACTCTCATATTCGAAATTTAAGAGAAAAATTAGTGAATGCTGGTTTTCCAAGTGATAATTTTATTAATACCGTTTGGGGAATCGGATATAAATGGGGCTAATGAAGCGCAAAGTATTATAAAGTAATATTAATTAGATGTCCAAAGTCAATTTTGACATGGATATCTTTTTTTATTGTCCAAAGAGTTATCATGATGTTTTTCAAGTATGATCTTGTAACTCCATAATTTCTTCATATTTATTTGCTACAGTTAATTTGTATTGAAATGCAAGGAGGAAACATCATGAAGCTTAAATTTTTGATTACTTCTTTACTAGTGAGTAGTGTGATCATTGGGGGATGTAGTGCTAGTAGTTCAAAATCTGATGAAACGATGGACCATTCCAAGATGACAAAAGAAGAAATGTCGAATATGGAGGGGATGGATCATTCCAATATGTCGGGAAAAAATATGGAAACAATGAATGGACATGAGAGCCATACGAATCCATTAGCATTAAATCATTCGACTGGAGAAAATGAACTGGCTCTTCCACCTTTACTAGAAGCAAAAGATGGCATTTTTACTATTACTGCGCAACAAGGAACAAGTGAAATTTTCAAAGGCATTAACACCGAAACATATGGCTATAATGGCTCGTATTTAGGTCCTGTCATTAAAATAAATGAAGGTCAAAAAGTAACGTTTAAAACAAACAATCAACTATCAGAGCCAACGACATTTCATTGGCATGGTGTAGATATACCAGGAGAAGGAGACGGAGGTCCGCATCATCTATTACAACCTGGAGATACGAAAAATGTGAAGTTTACTGTAAAACAAGGAGCATCGACATTATGGTTCCATCCTCATCCTGTAGGAGCGACTGCGGAACAAGTATATAAAGGTTTAGCAGGATTAATATATGTAGAAGATGAACATTCTAAAAAACTAGGCTTACCAAGTGAATATGGTGTGAATGATTTCCCTTTAGTATTCCAAGATAGAAAATTTGACGATAATAAACAATTAAATTTTAAAGCTGCAATGAATGAGGATGGTACTATAGGTGATACTTTGTTAATAAATGGCACAGTTAATCCTAAGCTAACAGTTGGCAAAGAAAAGGTCCGTTTACGTTTATTAAACGGGTCAAATGCCCGTAACTATACATTTAAATTAAATACAGGAGATTCATTTCAACAAATAGCTACTGATGGTGGCTTTGTAAATAAACCAATTTCGATGAATGAACTATCATTAACGCCAGGCGAACGTGCCGAAATTATAATTGATTTTTCAACATACAATGTGTCAACGGATATAGCTTTAATGAATGAAGAAGACACTAAATTACTATCATTTAATATCGTCGATAAAAAATCAGAAACATCTAGTGATTCTCTCAAAAACTTAAATAATTATGTAGTAACCGATGAAGAAAGAAAATTGCCAGTTTCTAAAAAGCTGGAACTTTTCGGAATGGGAAAGATGGTCACTATTAATAATAAACAATTTGATATGAATCGAATCGACTTTACGCAAAAACAAGGAGAGACTGAAATATGGGAAATTTATAATAAACCAGATATGATGGGCGGCATGACACATCCATTCCATATACATGGTACTCAGTTTAAAATTCTCTCCATCGATGGTAAAGAACCTCCGACAAACGAATATGGTTGGAAAGATACTGTCGCAATAGATGCTGGAGAAACAGTAAGATTAGCTGTGAAATTTAATAACAAAGGCATTTACATGTTCCATTGTCATATTCTTGAGCATGAAGAAAATGGTATGATGGGGCAAGTTAAAGTGGAATAGTGATCAATGATATAAAATATTTACTTTACGACAAAATCTGTCCATTTCAAAAGTTCTGTTTGAACCCTAATTATATTGTGATTTACAGTTAGAAGTCCTCTACAAAATAACCTGTAGAGGACTTTTCAATTATAGAAATAATCTACGGAAGTAATCATAGAAAATATCTATGGTTATTATAGAAATTATAGAATTGATATATAGTAATTTGATTCTTATAATTTTTTTATAAGCAATAGTTATTTTTAATGGGGAGGTAATACGGATGACAAATATTGCTGGTATTAAAATACCTGATAGCCGTTTGGCATTGGAAGCTCAGGATATTTTAAAAGAACATGGTTCAGAATTACTTTGGAATCACTCAAATCGTGTTTATATGTTTGGGGCTCTACAAGGTAAAAAAGCTCAGCGGAAATATGATGAAGAGCTACTATATGTAAGTGCTTTGTTTCATGATTTAGGTTTAACAAAACAATTCAGCAGCCTAGATAAACGATTTGAGGTGGATGGTGCAAATGCTGCACGTCAATTTCTAGCACACCATCATATTGATGATGCTTCAATACAACTCGTTTGGGATGCCATCGCACTACATACTACAATCGGTGTAGCTGAGCATAAAGAAAATGAAGTCGCTTTGCTGTATGCCGGAGTAGGTCTTGATGTAATGGGAGACGGTTATCATGATTTAACGCATGAAGAACGAAATGAAATTATACATGCATTCCCACGTAACCAATTTAAACAAAAAATTTTGCCAGCATTTTTTGAAGGATTCAAACATAAACCCGAAACAACATTTGGCAATATTAAATCTGATGTTTGTGCATTGTTCATTCCAAATTATAAATCTAAGAACTTTTGTGACTGCGTCTTGCACTCACCTTGGTCAGAATAAAAATTGATAGTAGATAAGGGGATTCATATATATGTTAAAACTAGCACATAAGAAAATTCGTCATGTTGCATTACAAGATAAAGTTGTATCAGCTCAAGAAGCGGCCTCTTGGATAAAAGATGGAATGTTATTAGGGATGAGTGGCTTTACAAGGGCTGGAGATGCAAAAGTAGTACCACTAGCGCTTGTAGAAAAAGCAAAAGAGGAAAAATTCCAAGTTGATGTTTATACAGGAGCTTCACTTGGTCCAGAGGTAGATCAACAGATGGCTGAAGCTGGCATTATTCGTAAGCGAGCACCTTATCAAGGTGATCCAGCTATTCGTCGTTTGATAAATAGTGGAGAAGTGCTGTATACAGATGCGCATGTTTCGCATAATGCAGAGTTAATTCGTCAAGGAATTGTAGGACCAATTGACTTTGCCATCATTGAAGCTACTGCAATTACGGAAGCTGGCTTGCTGATACCTACAACCTCTGTAGGAAACTCTCCAATTATTATGCAAATGGCAAATGAAATTATTATTGAACTAAATGTTTCGCACCCTGACTCTCTAGAGGGGATCCATGATATTTATATACCTGATGTACAAGGGAAGAGAAGTCCTATTCCTTTAAATAGTGCAGGTGAGCGAATTGGAACAGTTGGTATCCCATTAGATATTAGTAAGGTAAGTGGCATAGTACTCTCTGAAAAAACAGATGCTCCATCAACAATTGTACAGCCAGATGAGGAAACCGCTAAAATGGCAGAGCATTTACTCAATTTTTTACGTGATGAAGTTAAGGCTGGTCGTTTAACAAAAACATTAGCACCGATCCAATCAGGCGTAGGATCAGTAGCAAATGCAGTATTAAATGGTTTTTTAGAATCAGAGTTTGAAGATTTAGAAATATATTCAGAGGTGTTACAGGACGCCGTATTTGAATTAATTGAAGCGGGAAAAGTGAAATCCGCTTCAGGCACGTCCATTACACTATCACAGGAACGTGGTGAGCAAGTTTATAGTCAGCTAGAAAACTATAGAGACTGTTTACTTTTACGACCTCAAGAAATATCCAATCATCCTGAAATTATTCGCCGTTTAGGGTTAATTTCCGTCAATACAGCACTTGAAGTAGATATTTACGGAAATGTAAACTCAACACATGTTTCAGGTTCAAAAATGATGAATGGCATTGGAGGATCCGGTGATTTCGCTCGTAATGCGCGTTTAGGAATATTCGTCACAAAATCCTATGCGAAAGGTGGTAATATCTCAAGTATCGTTCCTATGGTATCTCACGTGGACCATACAGAGCATGATGTGGACGTCATTGTTACAGAATTCGGGGTAGCCGATTTACGTGGTTTAGCACCAAAAGAACGCGTGCCTTTGTTAATTAATAATTGTGCACATCCTGATTATCGTCCTCAATTGTGGGCGTATTATAATGCTGCTGTAGAGAAGACTGGTAATCATCACACACCTCATTTATTAGAAGAGGCGCTGTCTTGGCATGTTCATCTAGAGAAAGCTAAGACAATGAAAAAATAAGGCAATGTTGGCTAGGCATAGTGTTTAGTCAGTAGAAAAATAGAATCCACTAATCACAGCCATAGTATTGTGATTAGTGGATTTCTTATTGAGATTTTATCAATGATTGAATCAATAGTTGACTTTTTTCTGAAATTGAAAAGCCAGCTTTTTCAAGTCCCTCAACCATTAAACGAATAAAAGCTTTCGCCGCAAAATTAATGAATTTATCTTTTCTATATAGAAGTACAATTTCTCGCGTTAATGGTGGATTATAGATCGGTCGCTCACAAATAGTATTTGTTTTATATTGGTTACACAATGTTTTCGAAATAATTGTCGCCCCGACATTTTGTTCAACTAGTTTAAAAATGGCTTGAACACTAGCTGTCTCTATTTTAGGTTTCACATGAAGCTTTTCTTTGCGCGCTGCACTATCAATTACTTTCCTACATTGATGGATAGTTGGAAATAATATAAGCGGAAGCTCTAAAACATCTTGCAATGCTATTTTTTTTGATGCTAAAAGTGGATGCTCGATATGCGCAACGAATAGTAATTCTTCAGTAAACAATGGAATTATTAGAAGCTGCTCATCCTCATAATCGAAATATTCTTGTTTATAGGAAATCGCAAAATCTATTTTATTGTCTTTGAACTGTTTTAATAAATCATCTGTGCTATTTATGCAAATTTGTAAATCTGAATATTCAAGATGATAGTCTAACAAATAGTCCGACACTAAATTGGTTAATTCACCAGGTAGTGTACCTATCACTAATTTCCCGGCTTTTAATTCTTTCAGTTCAATTATCTGATTGCTTGTATTATCTATCGCTCGAAATATATGGGTACATTGTTCATGCAATATTTTACCTGCTTCTGTAATCGCTATTTTTTTCCCTAGACGATCGAATAGCGGAATGCCCAGTTCATTTTCTAATACTTTAATTTGATGGCTAAGCGTCGGTTGAGAAATATTCAATTTTTCGGCAGCCTTTGTAAAATGAAGCTCACTACATAGTACTAAAAAGTATTCAAGCTGTCGTATCTCCATATACGTACCTTCTTTAATAAAATTATTTCTTATATTATAACATTATTCTTATAGAGACCCGTATATTTCATCAGAGAATTAATATCAAATTTAGTAATGCGCAGAGGAGCTTTGACATCTACTAGCACGACAATGTAGATTTCTTTAAGCTTGTAGAGGGAGAATTAGTCGAATATATATTTAACATTAAAGCCGACAACTTAAATATGCTATTTTCACTATTCGTTAGTTATTTAACATGCAATCAAGGTACTAAATTACTATACTCGACTGAAATAATTTTATGGTATAATTTCCTTAAAAAGGAGTGGTAATTTTGGGAAATAAAAATCGTTTTAACGTAATAAAATTTCTAGTAGGCTTATCTGTTATTTTATGCATGATAAATTATCCGGTTATTTCCTTTGCTGAAACACTTGATACGCATTCTAGTGAGAAAAGCAAATCGAATGACATTGATTCGGGTATAGCAAACATGAACTACAATAATAACGAGGTTTTAGCTGTGAAAGGAGATAAGATTGATAGTTTCGTACCAAAAGAAGGTATTAACTCAAATGATAAGTTTATAGTGGTGGAACGTAACAAAAAATCACTTACAACCTCACCAGTGGATATTTCAATTATCGATTCTATGGCGAATCGTACTTATCCAGGAGCATTACAACTTGCAAATCAAGCTTTTGTAGACAATCAACCTAGTTTATTAGTGGCGAAAAGAAAACCGCTAAATATAAGCATAGATTTACCTGGTATGAAAAGAGAAAATACTACGACCGTGGATAATCCTACATATGGTAATGTTTCTGGTGCAGTAGATGAGCTAGTATCTACTTGGAGTGAAAAATATTCAACAACCCATACTTTACCTGCAAGACTACAATATTCAGAGTCTATGGTTTATAGCAAATCTCAAATAGCAAGTACGCTAAATGTGAACGCCAAAGTTCTTGATAATTCATTAGGAATTGACTTTAATGCAATTGCTAATGGAGAGAAAAAAGTGATGGTTGCGGCATATAAACAAATATTTTATACCGTAAGTGCAGAACTACCTAATAATCCATCAGACCTTTTTGATGACAGTGTGACTTTTGAAGAGTTAACGCGTAAAGGGGTAAGTAATGAAGCTCCTCCCGTTATGGTGTCAAATGTGGCTTATGGCAGAACAATTTATGTGAAATTAGAAACAAGCTCTAAGAGCAAGGATGTACAAGCTGCATTTAAAGCCTTACTTAATAATGTGAATACGAATGTAGAAACTAGTGGACAATATAAAGATATTTTTGAAGAAAGTTCTTTTACTGCAGTAGTATTAGGCGGAGATTCACAACAGCATAATCAAGTTGTCTCAAAAGACTTTAATGATATTAGAAATATAATTAAAGATAATGCAGAGTTTAGTCTTAAAAATCCAGCATACCCAATATCATATACAAGTGTTTTCTTAAAGGACAATTCAATTGCTGCTGTTCATAACAATACAGATTATGTCGAAACGACATCTACAGAATACTCTAAAGGCAGCATTACCCTTGATCATTATGGTGCATATGTTGCTCAATTTGAAGTAGCATGGGATGAATTTTCATATGATGAAAATGGCAATGAAGTGCTATCCCATAAAACTTGGAATGGAAACTGGAAAGACAAAACGGCTTATTTCTCAACTGTAATACCACTACCGCCTAATTCAAAAAATATAAGAATTTATGCGAGAGAATGTACAGGTCTCGCATGGGATTGGTGGAGAACAATTATTGATGAATACAATGTTCCATTATCTAAAGAAATAAAAGTTTCAATTGGAGGAACTACATTACACCCAACAGGTACTATTAATTAAATACCTATCATGATCCAATTTAAGCTAGGGCTTGAAGCGGGTAAATACGATCATGCATCCTGGTTAAACAAACGGCTGAGACTCTTGTTATTCAAGAACTCAGCCGTTTCTATTTTCACAAACATCTCTCCGAATAGAAAGAACACCTAAAGACTGGACCAAGTGTTATAGGAAGAAATTCTATTTTTACGACATAAAATGGAAACTGTTTTGTAACTTAGTTTAAACGAGTTCGTCGAATGGTAAGGGGGGACGTTCATGAAGAAATGTTTTTTATATGTAGTAGCTCTTTTAGGACTTACATTTATAACGGGGTGTTCAAATACTGGTGGATTGTCGGGAGAAAAACCTCCTAAAGCGTTTATAGAGATTGAAAATAAAAAATATGAAACTACACTCGGTACTTATTGTTGGCAAAATGGATGCGTTGATACTGCTGGACCAGTTGAACTTTTAGAAGGCCAAAAGCCTATAAAAGTTAAATCAGGTGAAACCATAACGCTTGAATTGGACTATGAAACAAAACCAAATGAATTTCATGTTGCGCAAATAAGTGGTAATAAGGAAACTGAGGTCGTGGTCAAAAACAATCGTTTTACGGCACCTACACAACGTGGCGTTTATTATTACTCTTATGGCGTTTGGTGGATGGATGAAAAGGAAGCGAATGTATCTAATGGCGACGCTTTCTATGCCTTTGTATTAGAAGTAGAATAGCTATTACATGATAAAGTGCGATATGGATCAACTACAGGTGAAAAAGTTGTGGGTATTGTTTTTCTTTGTGAATATGAATGGGGGAATCGATGAGCTCGAAGTGGTATTATGGTTAATTACTGAAGAACTATATGCCACCCCCAAGGCATTGATTCATATTCATTAGTCATCACTGCTTACAATTTATCATAGATGTAAAGTAGTTATACATAAATGGAGGGCTTTGTATGAATAAACGGATATATATTGTAAGGCACTGTGAAGCACAGGGGCAATCTTCGGAGTCACAACTTACGGAAAAAGGATTGATACAAGCAAACTATTTATCTAGATTTTTCTCCAATAGTGAAATTGATCGAATTATATCAAGTCCTTTTTTACGTGCAATTCAGTCAGTAGAACCGATTAGTGAGGAAACAAACATAATCATAGAGATTGATGAACGTTTATCAGAACGTACACTTAGTACTACGGATTTACCTGATTGGCTTGAAAAACTTAAAGCCACATTCAATGATTTGGAGCTGAAATTTCAAGGTGGAGAGTCAAGTAAAGAAGCTATGAATCGAATAGTAGCAGTTGTAGATGAAGTTTTTAAAAGTGAATCTGAAAACACAATAATAGTTACTCATGGAAATTTAATGTCTCTACTGCTAAAGAATTATGATAACAGCTTTGATTTTGATTGCTGGAAGAGTCTTAGTAATCCAGATGTGTTTGTATTATATTACACGAACAATGAAGTAAATATGGAACGTTTATGGAAAAAAGAACTAATAGAAAAATAGTAAAATTTCTTAAATAAGAGGCCAACTTTAGGGATGTCTCCACTCATCAAAGCTTAAAACAAAAAAAGCAGATTTATTCTACCCGTTTTGTAGAGTAAATCTGCCTTTTAGTTTTAACAGCAACGATCTTTGGGAAAGACTGTTTTCTCGAATCTTCAACTAAGCAACCGCTAGTTCAACAACTTCTTTAAAACAATTCTTGTATACGTTTTTAATTGTTTTAAATTACTTTGTGAATAAATCTTTATTATTTCTAATATCACATAAACCCGATAAGTCGTTTCATTCGCTAATTTTATAATGTAGTTCATTGTTACTTCCACTTCCTTTGCAAAGGAGCCCGTACAAAAAGTGAACGACTTTATAAGGCTCATCTAGTTCGGGTGAAATGTCTATTTTCGTGAAACCTTTAATTTGATTAATCTTGGTCTAAGGCAACTTATTTTTACGCTCGAATTTTATTTAGTAATGGTAAAAAAGATTGCTGTAGACCCACACGATATTCGTCTGATATCATAGTTGAGTATTAATTGGAGGAAGAAGAGTAAAGAGTATTTGCGAAGAATTCTTCCCACATTTTTTATGGATAAAACTCTTACTCGGAGGAGATATAAATGGTTAGTGAGAGAGAACAAATTAGCAAAAGAGTTGCATGGATTGCACTTATATCCAACATAATTCTTATGGTAGGTAAACTCTTCTTTGGTCTTTTTGGAGGTAGTGAGGCCGTTTTTGCAGATGGGATTCACTCTGGAGCAGATGTAGTTGCTTCGATTGCTGTGCTAGCGGTGGTCGGTATTTCTAATAAACCACCTGATAAGGATCATCCCTTTGGACATGGTAAGGCGGAGGTTATTAGTGAAGCAATCGTTGGAATTATTTTAATATTAGTTGCACTATATATTTTAGTAGAAGCAATTTTAGCATTTTTTGAAAAACCTAGTGTACCACAATACAGTGCATTGATCGCAGCTATCATTTCTTACATAGCGAAAGAAATACTATATAGATACTCTATAAAACAGGGGAAAAAGTGGAATAGTAAGGCGATTATAGCGATTGCATTAGATCATAAAGGTGATATTGTTGCATCACTTGCTGCATCTATCGGTGTCCTCTTAGCGATAATAGGAAATGCCATTGGATGGACATTTTTGTTATACGCTGACGCTATTGCCAGTGCTTTAGTAGCTTATTTTATTTTTAGAATCGCAATGGAATTAGTTAAACCTTCTGTTGATGTGTTAATGGAAAAAAGTGTGGATCAGGAACTTTTAGACAAATATGAAGTTACTATTCATGAATTTAATCAAGTGCAACGAATAGACAAAATTCGTGCAAGAGAACACGGTCACTATAAGCTTCTAGACATTCGTTTATCGCTTAATCATGATTTAACAATTAAACAAGGCCATGATATAGCTCGTGACATAAAAAATGCGATATTAAAAAAATACCCTGATGTCGGGGAAGTCCTTATCCATGTAAATCCATACTATATGGAACCTGATCAAAACTAACTTACAAAAAAGCGCACGGGGTAAATCTGAATAATATCGATGAAATAGCTGAGAAGCGTATGAATCAAATAAAACTAATAGACGTAAATTAGACTATTATAATTTAAATTTCAATAATTACTTAAAGAGCATGCCTTTTACTTCATAAAAGTAAAGGTCATGCTCTTTTCGTACAGATTCTTTCTCCTAGAAAGAAAATGTTTCCAAGAGTAAAGTCATCCGAATGGTATTGTTCAAATTTTGTAGGAGTAATTTATTTTTGTTCTTGTTCATTAATGGCCTCTTAAAAATTCTTTGGTAGCAAAGCGACAGCGATTATTACTCGCAAAAAAATAGCACAACGTTGATAATGACGATAAACCAGGTGAAAAGCAAAATTAAGGATTGTCCTAAAAACTTACCTAATGTCATCATTTCAAATTTACCATCCACACGCCAATCGAGATAAGCTGCATACACTGGAGATGGTAAATTGAAATTCCCAAAACCGGATTGTAAGCCTATGATAAAGATGACAACTATAAGCGGTACAAATAATACCACGCTACCTAGTAGTGCAACGAATGTAGTTTTTACTTGATCCCCAATTACGTTGAGTGTATGAACCTCAATCATATACAATTCATCTTCTGTTCCATATTTCCTTGGTATACTGTTTATATGTATGCAATATTGTATTGTTTAAAGGCTACCAAGATACTTTGAAAAAACAAGTATCGGTGAGAAACAGTGTTTGGAAGAAGTGGGTTTGGTGTTATGTAGTTAGAGACTACTTTTGCAAATATCAAAAAAGAGCCCAAAAGCGAACTTTTTTGTATTAAAAACAAAAAAAAAATCGTGTTTTTGTCATAAAAATACTATTCGTCCATCTGCTGGATACTAATTAGATGAAATAAAACACGGATATTAAATTTGAAAGTTATTTAACGTAATAAAAAAATGCCGTAAGTGATGCAGCTTGAAGCTGGTAAGTGGAAGACCTGACTTTTTTATCACATTTTTAAAAATGTCATGCAAACCGTGCGGATTTAATGATTTTGTTTTATATTCAGGAAACTAGTTCTGAAGGATTTGAACTTGATATGATCTTATAGTTGCTTAATCAGATACTAGAAGCGGGATAAGTGAAGAGAAAATATCCAAATAAGTTCAGAACGGCTCAGACGTAGGGATGCAGCTGTACCTAATGTCGACCTATAGAGAATGGTGGGGGCATTCAAACACAAATACAATCGCATGTACATTCAGCAGGATAAGTTCAAGCGCTCCTCAAAAGTGAGTACTTGGTCTTTTGGTGTTCGCTTGTTCTTTTTCAAAATTGCTACGAACCTTAATGAAGGGTTAATGATAAGCCAACCAAACCACCATCTGCGTAGATTAAAGCGCACAGATGTAATGGCGTTGGAACTAACCAACATTTAGTTTTATTAAGACGTAAAATCAAATTGATATTTAAGGTGTTACACCTTTTTGAAATTAAGCCTACGAAAAATAGTATAAATTGCCGTAAAACGGACAATTTAATAGTTATTGGAGGTGAGTACATTGGCAAAAGAAAAGCAAAAAAAAGAAATAGAGCAAGAAGAGTTCGGCATGGAGTTTAGTCAAGAAGAATTAGAAGTACCTGAAGAAAAGGAACAAAAGAAGGAACTAAATGAAAATAAAGAAAAGCAGTAAATAATGAATACCACCATAAGCTTAGGGTTGTGGAAAATCACAAAAAAGCCATATCGCGGTCATTATAGCTTAAGTATTGCTTTAATAACAATATATATTATCTTGTCCTAATTTTAGTTTATATAGCTACGATGGATTGCAGGATAGCACAGTGCATTAACAACTTGGGGCGATGCATGCAACAGATTGCTATCCCAAAACAAGTGTATGTACTTGTATTTAAAAACATTACAACTATGGAAATGTAAGAAATGAAATTCGAGCTTTTTCCTTAAAAAGGGCCACTTCAAAAAAAGAAAGTGACCAATACTAATCCTAATTTATATTTACACCTTTGTGCAATTAAACATTCGCCATCTGGTTTTAACTTGAAAAACTCCTTACGAACAATGTGATACAAATTATAACCAATAGAATTAAAGTTATAACAATTGTTAGAAGTCCCCTAACAATAGTAGTTAAATTGTTTACATTCTTCAATCCATAGTTGGCAAGGAAAAAAGTTATTATTGTTGCTACTAATAAAAATATTAGGGGATCTAAGTGAAAGTAAGATACAAAAAATAGTGTGAATTGAGTAGAGTTAATTGTGATAAAGAAAACTATTAGCCAGCATAATGACAGTAGGAATGACAATAAATTTAGATGTATAACTTTGGATTCCTCCTTTTAATATAAAGGAATTAAAGAAGGAAAAACGTATGATAATTATTGCGTTCATAAGGAAATGGTTTATCTTAACACTACTATTTATATGATTTAATAACTAAGGTTGGTTAGTTCATGGCCTTAAGAAATGAAAAAAGAGTGACTGAACTATCTCTTTATTCCAGATATGAAAGTAAAGAAAAAAGCAGAATAGAATAATCTATTCTGCCTCTGGTTTTTCGCTTTTTTCCATTTCTTCTTTTTTACTTCTAAGTAGTAAGGCAATGAATAAAAAACTTGCTACCCAAAAGGAAAAGAAAAAATTTTCAAGCAAGGACAAATTATTGTTTTCGAAATAATCCCAACCCGTTGTCAATAAAAACAGTGTTACAAAAAAAGCGATGTATAAACATTTGCCGAATTTAGTCATTTAAAGCACCTCGATATGTAATATAAGTAAACTTTAACGTTAAAAGGGCCACTGGATGGGATGACCCACAAATGGGGAGGTCGTGACGGTCAACTAGCGTCACAACCTAAGTGCGTGCGATACACTCAATAATAATGTGTACAAATTTATGTTTTCTATACATAAAAACAGCCACAACGTCATCACACGATAGAGCTTATAATGGACTTTAGCCTTTTTTAAATCTCTTAGCATTAGCAATTACACTCATGACAACAGGACAACACCGCTTTACAGTAGAGCATTCTACTGCAACCCCTCAAACACTAGTTGCAGTAGGTACACAATTTACATTTTTGGTTATTGTGATTGTGGCCGTAATCGGTCTGCTATTAGCATTTTTTGTGAGACGCCCAGCAAATCACTCGCACTAGTTTACAATTTTTAAGAAATGAAAATAATAGAACGAAACGTCAGGATCATTAGTAAATCATTGATCCTGGCGTTTTTAGTTGCTCTTATTCTATGAAAATAGTATTGGTCCATCGTCTGGATACTTTATTAGTCAAATGAAACACGAATATTTTAGTTAGAAAGTAAAAAAATTTGATCTTGCAAATCTTATAGAAGACAGATGTGTATCAACTGAAGTTCATTTAATGTTAAATGTCGCAAATGAAAGAAAAATGAAAGCCTGAGTCTAGTATCAAAATTTTTTAGAAAAAATGGGTAAAAGTCTATTGCAATTATTTTTCAACAAACATAATATAAGTGTATAGTTATATATTTATTTAGCCACCTGTACTGTTCGGTGATTTTATTTTAAATATTATATAAGCAAATGATTATATAAGGAGAGCAGATATGATGGAAAACACACAAATTGAAAAACAATTAAAGGCTGCAGCTGATCTGAACCGTATTAAATTACTGGCATGCATGAAAAATGGGGAGGTTTGTGTATGTGATTTTGTGGATGTTCTAGGGATTTCACAGCCAGCAGTTAGTCAGCATCTCAGAAAATTAAAGGAGGCTGGCATTATTACTGAACGAAAGGTTGGTACATGGAAACATTATCGTTTAGTGGAGGAACAGACACTACTTATGAAGGGGATTTTAGAACAAATTGAGCCATTAAATGGATGCCATTGTGGCTCTGACTGTACAAACATAGGGGAGGAAAGTTAATGGGTAATGAATCTTTAACAAAACAGCTTTCGTTTTTAGATCGCTACCTTACTCTTTGGATTTTTGTTGCGATGGGTATTGGCGTTCTATTCAGTATTACTATGCCTAATATTGGTGAAGCATTAGAATCCATGTCGGTTGGTACAACATCCATACCGATTGCTATAGGGCTGATCGTCATGATGTATCCACCTTTGGCAAAAGTAAAATATGAAGAAATGTGGCGTGTGTTTAAGGATTGGAAAGTTCTTTTACTGTCACTTTTTCAAAACTGGTTACTTGGACCGTTTTTAATGTTCTTTTTAGCCATTATCTTCTTGCGAGACTATCCAGAGTATATGGCTGGGCTCATTATGATTGGTTTAGCACGATGTATAGCAATGGTAATCGTGTGGAATGATTTAGCTCGTGGAGATCGAGAATATGTAGCAGGTCTGGTTGCATTTAATTCTATTTTTCAGATTTTTACATATTCGTTTTTTGCCTACTTTTTCTTAAATGTATTACCTGGTTGGTTTGGTTTAAAAAATTTTAATGTGTCCATTTCTATGTGGGAAATTACGAAAAGTGTTCTTATTTACTTAGGAATACCATTTGCTGCTGGATTCTTAACACGATTAATAGGAATTAAGACAAAAGGGAAGCAGTGGTATGAAGAAAAGTTTTTACCAAAGATTTCACCACTTACTTTAATTGCACTTTTGTTCACAATTGTGATGATGTTTGCCTTAAAGGGTGAGAAATTAGTGGAATTACCACTTGATGTAGTACGAATTGCTATTCCATTATTTATTTACTTTGTGATAATGTTTGCTGTTTCATTCTTTTCTTCACGTAAAGTAGGAGCATCGTATCCTGTGACAGCAGCCCTTTCTTTTACAGCGGCTAGTAACAATTTTGAGTTGGCAATTGCTGTAACTGTAGGTGTTTTTGGACTTCATAGTGGAGTAGCTTTTGCCGCTGTTATTGGTCCACTTGTCGAAGTACCGGTACTCATTGGACTTGTATGGGTTGCTCTACGATGGCAAAAGAAATATTTTAAAACTATTAAATTATAGGGAGTACTTTTTATGACAAACACACTTTTTTTCTTATGTACAGGGAACTCTTGCCGTAGTCAAATGGCTGAGGGATGGGCAAGGAAGTTATTACCTACTGATTGGACAGTGAAAAGTGCTGGTATTGAAGCACATGGAGTAAACCCGAAAGCTATCAAAGTAATGGCAGAGGTAGGCATTGATATTTCGAATCAAACATCTGATCTAATTGATTTTGAGACATTAAACAATGCAACACTAGTTGTTACACTTTGTGGAGATGCAGCAGATAAATGTCCGATGACGCCATCTCATGTTCGTCGTGAGCATTGGGGATTTGAAGACCCGGCAAAAGCATCTGGTACAGAAGAAGAGAAGTGGGAAGTTTTCCAAAACGTACGTGATGCTATTGGAAAACGTATTGGACAATTTGTAGCAGAGGAGTTGAAATAAAATGAAAAAAATTCATATTTATGAGCCAGCAATGTGCTGTTCTACGGGCTTATGTGGACCATCTATTGACCCAGAGTTATTACGTATGTCATTTGTAATGAATAATTTAAAGAAAACAAATTTAGAAGCTGAACGATTTAATCTAACAAATGAACCAAATGCCTTTGTAGAAAATGAGGTAATTAATCAGCTTTTAATGTCCGAAGGGATGGATGCTCTACCAGCAACGTTTGTAGATGGAGAGTTACTCTGTAAAGGAAAATACCCTACAAATGAACAATTTTCACAATGGTCAGGACTTTCAAAAGAAGAACTATTACAAAAACCAAAGGTACGCTTGTCACTAAAAGGAGATGCGTAAAAATGGAACGCTTTACAAGAAGTCGATTCCCGGATACTCCTTTCCTCTTTTTCACAGGGAAAGGGGGCGTTGGAAAAACGTCTGTAGCTTGTAGTTTATCAATAGCAATTGCATGTGAAGGGAAAAAGGTACTATTAATTAGTACGGACCCAGCATCTAACTTACAAGATATTTTCGGTCAAACACTTTCTAATAGCCCGTCAAAGATTAAAGGTATAGACAATTTATTTGCATTAAATTTAGATCCTGAACAAGCAGCACAACATTACAAAGATCAAATGGTTGGTCCGTACAGAGGGAAACTGCCTGATGTAGTTCTTCAGAACATGGAGGAGCAACTTTCGGGCGCTTGTACTGTTGAAATTGCTGCATTTAACGAATTTGCTACACTTTTAACAGATGGTTCAGTGATTGAAAACTTCGACACAATCGTGTTTGATACAGCTCCAACAGGGCATACATTGCGACTATTACAACTTCCTTCTGCGTGGTCTACGTTTTTAGATGATAACACGACTGGTACTTCATGTTTAGGTCCATTAAAAGGACTAGAGCCGCAACGTGAAATCTATAAAGAGGCTGTTGAACGGTTAAAAAATGCCAATCAAACAACACTAATGCTTGTGACACGTCCAGACGTAAACCCATTAAAAGAGGCAGCACGTGCTTCTCATGAACTGTTTGAAATCGGCATTCAAAATCAGGTCTTACTAATTAACGGATATATGAAAAATATTAGTTCTAATGATGAGATAGAGAAGGCATTCATTGCCCGCCAAACCGAGGCATTAGAGATAATTCCTAAAGAGTTAAAGCAATTTGAACAATACTACTTACCGTTTGTACCATACTCTTTATCAAGTATTGAGCGTATGCAAGCATGGATGACAGATCAAGATATCACACATGAAAATAAAGCAGACAAAGGTATGACAATCCCTGAAGTAGAAGAAATGATTGCTGATTATTTAGAGCGTAAACCGAAGCTTATTTTTACAATGGGTAAAGGTGGTGTTGGTAAAACAACAGTTGCTTCGTATATTGCCCTACGCTTAGCTGAAGAGGGTATCCGCGTGCATTTAACTACGACTGATCCTGCAGCGCATTTAAATTGGACGTTCGGTGATGACAAAGTTAAAAATGTAACGGTAAGTCGTATTGATCCGAAGGTAGAAGTAGCAAATTATGAGGCAGAAGTGCTTGCAAAAGCAAGTGAAACAATGAATGAAGAAGGCTTAGCATTTGTGAAAGAAGACTTAGCTTCTCCTTGTACTGAGGAAATTGCAGTATTCCGAGCATTTGCCAATGTTGTAGAAAATCATCAAGATGAAGTCATTATTATTGATACAGCACCAACTGGCCATACGTTGTTGTTACTAGATGCGACAGAAGCTTACCATCGTGAAATAAGCCGTTCGCAAGGTGATATCCCTCCAGCTGTTTCAAACTTGTTACCACGGTTACGTGATGCAAGTTATACAAGTGTAGCAATCGTAACACTGCCTGAAGCAACACCTGTTTTTGAAGCAACACGTTTACAGGAAGATTTACAGCGAGCTTGTTTAGCTGTTGGTTGGTGGGTTGTCAATCAGACATTTTCATCTATCAAAACAACAAGTCCAACATTAATACAAAAACAACAAGCCGAAACAAAATGGCTAGAAGAAATTAAATCCATCAGCAACAATCAATTCGTGGCAATCCCATGGGTAAAAACGCCACCAGTTGGAACAAAAGGGTTACATGAACTTAAAGGAGAGACAATCAAATGAAAATGAGTCCAGAAGGTAAAAATTATATTGAGCAGGTATTAGCTGATTCAGAGGTGAAAACACTTCGTTTCTTCGGTATTGCAGGATGCTGCGGAGTTAATTTAGGTGTAGGCATAGAAGCACCAACAGAAGATGATGCTGTAGAGACAATTGAAGGAATCGAAGTTGCCATTCATCCTGATATTGCTCCTCAATTAACAGACGTCACAATTCATGCAGAAGAAGAGAATGGCGAACTAGGTTTAGTGTTAGTAGGATATTCACCAAAATCTTGCTGATGAAGTTGATATTCCTCATGAGAAAAGATGAAAATTACATTATTTCAGCAATCATTCAAGCTGATAAATAAGGGGATGAAAACGTGACAGTTAATCATGTTAGTGTGTTAACAAAAGAGTATTTCATTTCCTATTTGACTCTTATTATGACTAGTAGAGAATATACATTAGCTCAAGCCAATTCATTTGCTTTTGATTTTTTCTTTAAAGGAGATATGGAGCGCTATGGTTCTTCAACATGGTCCCAATTCCAGAAAGCTTTAAAAGAGATATAGAAAAAAATGTGTGAGATTGAAGCATGTTAATTGCATCAAAAAGTTTAAATAAAACTGCGTCTAGCTCAATGCTAGACGTAAAAAATACACTATATATAAGAAAATGCTTATATTAAAATTTTATAGAGAAGAAGGGTTTATTTATGAATATACTTAAAATAATTAAGCAAAATGATTCTTGTTGTACTACTGCAAATAAAATCGTGGCACAAGAGGCTTTTAATGATTTAAATAAGGATTTACCTATTGTAATAATTGGTGCTGGTCCAATCGGGTTAGCTGCAGCTGCCCATTTAGTACAACAAAAGCAGTCCTTTATTTTACTAGAGGCTGGGAGTGAAATAGCTCATAATATTCGTACTTGGGGTCATGTTACACTGTTTTCTCCATGGCGATATAACATCAATAAAGCTGCTAAAGACTTACTTGAGGAAACTAATTGGCAAGAACCTGACCTAGAAATATTACCGACTGGACATGAATTAATTGAGCTCTATTTAAAACCTTTAGCAGAGTTAGGACAAATAAAACCTTTCATTCATTTAAACTCAAAGGTAGTGGGCGTTTCACGTCAATTAAATGATAAGATGAAATCAAAAAATCGTGTAAATCAGTCCTTTAAAATATATATTGAAACGGAAGATGACATAAATATCATTGAGGCTAAAGCTGTTATTGATGCAACAGGTACATGGGGGAACCCAAATCCAGCAAATTCTACAGGTGTTTGGCTGCAAAATGAAAAAGTATTAGCAGGTCACATTGAGTATGGTATTCCAGATATCCAAACGAATACTAAGAGATATGCAAACAAGAAGATCGCTGTTATTGGAGGAGGTCATTCAGCTATCAATACCTTATTATCTTTGGTTGCATTACAAAAAGAGAACCCTTCAACGAAACTTGTTTGGATTATGCGTAAAAAATCTGTTAAAGAAGTATATGGTGGGGAAGAAAAAGATGCCTTGAAAGCACGTGGAGCTCTAGGTATACGTATTCATGAATTAGTAGATGCAGGGAAGATTGAAGTAATGACACCATTTTATATTTCAATGGTGAAAAAAGATGAAAAAATAAATATTGTTGGTACTTCAAATGGAGAACAAACTGTATTAACTGGATTCGATGAGCTCATTGTAAATGCAGGCAATCGACCGGATTATTCAATAAACAGCGAACTACGTCTTTCCATTGATAATGTAACAGAGAGTATGCAAGCATTAGCACCACTTATTGATCCTAATATGCATAGCTGTGGTACAGTACGAGCACATGGAGAAGACATACTCCGACAACCAGAAAAAGGTTTCTATATTGTCGGAGCAAAGAGTTATGGGCGTGCACCAACATTTTTAATGGCAACAGGTTATGAACAAGTCCGATCAATAACTGCCTATTTAGCAGGCAATTTGGAAGCTTCGCAACGTGTGGAATTAGAGCTACCTGAAACAGGCGTATGTAGTAGTAATATTTCCAACCAATCAAATACATGTTGTTAATTATTCGACTGTTAGCGAAAGCTAGCAGTCCTTTTCTAAATAATAAGGGGGAAATTGAATGGAAACATTATTTGTTCGGAAAATGGAACACAACGATTTAAAAGAGGTATTAAACATCTATAAAGAAGGAATCGAAACAGGGATGGCCACCTTTGAAACAAATGTACAAAGTGAACAAGTATGGGATGAAAGACATCATGCAACTTTGCGCTTTGTAGCAGAAGAACATAATAGAGTTATTGTTTGGATTGCCATCTCACCTGTCTCTACACGCCCTGTATATTCTGGGGTTGGGGAAGTAAGTGTTTATATATCAAATGATAGCAAAGGAAAAGGTATTGCCTCCAAGCTTTTTGAAATACTAATTGAAGAGAGTGAAAAAGCAGGTTTTTGGACGCTTCAATCATCTATTTTTGCCATCAATACTTCAAGTATTCAATTACATAAAAAGATGGGTTTTGTAAAAGTTGGTACAAGAGAAAAAATTGCTCAATTACATGGGCAATGGCATGATACTGTTATAATGGAAAAAAGAAGTACAGAGATTATCTAATTAACATATTGCCCCTTGAGAAAATAGCTAATGAAAATCGCGGGAAAGAAGGTAGTAATGTGAAAACAACAGGAAATTTTACCGACAAGGCCGATATATATGCGAAATATCGCCCTAGTTATCCTAATGAATATATTGATTATTTGTTTTCAGCTAACCAACTAAAAGGGGATCAGATTGTGGCCGATATTGGTTCAGGTACGGGGATATTTAGCCGCCAGCTACTTGAAAGAGGTATAAATGTTATTGGAGTTGAGCCAAATGATGACATGAGAAAGATGGCTGAGCAATCGTTAAAACTATATTCTCGTTTTAAATCAATAAAAGCAACTGCTGAAAATACCACTTTAAAAGGGAATAGTGTGGATTTAGTAACTGTTGCCCAGGCATTTCATTGGTTTGATAAAAAAGCATTCAAAATCGAATGTCAACGGATTTTAAAACAAAAGGCAAATGTTGCTCTTGTTTGGAATAGCAGAGATTTAACTAGTCCGATTATTAAAGCAAATGCAGAAATTTGCCAAAAGACCTGTTCAAATTTCAAAGGATTTAGCGGTGGAATAGAGGAAACTCCAGAATTATTTAACAGCTTTTTTAAGGATGGAAAGTATGAGTTTAAAAAGTATCAAAATGATTTGATTTTTGATTATGAAGGTTTTTTGGGGAGAAACTTGTCAGCGTCCTATGCTCCGAAAGAAAAGGACGAAGAGTATAAACGTTTTGTTTTTCTCCTGTCAGAGTTATTCGAAAAATACAGCGAGAATGGGAAAATTGTTCTCCAAAACATAACGCGAAGCTATCTAGGCAATATCTAAACATCCGAACATAAAGGTTTAGTATAGTGAAGTATCTTACATCCAAAAGCTTTTAACCCCGTTCCAAATTTAGAACAGGGTTATGTTTGTTTGAGCCGTTAAACTTAACTTGAGATAAATCGTTTCATCAATATGCCTAAAGGATTTAGAAAATAGGGATCAACACCCTGCATTTTCTAAATCCTTTATCCCTACGTTATATTAAATCGCTGTGTAACCACCATCTACTAACAATGTAGCGCCTGTCATAAATTCATTCTCACAAACAAAAGCACAAGCATGTGCGATTTCGTCAGGCTGACCTAAGCGACCAAATGGATGACGTGCTACTAAGCCATCATAAAAATCACCAAGCGCCTCTTTATTGACCATACCTGATTCTACATAACCTGGGCATATTGCGTTTGTGCGAATATTTCTAGAAGAATATTCAGCTGCAAGTGATTTTGTTAAAATATTAACAGCCCCTTTAGAAGCATTATAAGCAAAAGCACCCGCTTCCCCAACTGTACCTAGAATAGAGGCGATATTTACGATAACGCCACCACCTTGCTTTAAAAATTGCTGAATTGCATATTTACTTCCATAGAATACGCTATCTTGGTTGACTTGAATTACTTTATGATAATCTTCATACGACAATTCATGTGTAGAGCCAAGTGCACCAATACCAGCATTGTTAACAATAATAATGTATATGTAACCTAAATTTGCACAAATTAATATTGAGTGTATCGCACGCACTTATTTTAGGTTGTGGCGTTGGTTGACAGTCACATCCTCCCTCAATTTGTTTATTAGGGTCACTTTCAACGGTGACCCTTTTATTATTATGAAAATCAATTATGTAAAGGGGTAATTTACTTTATGTTGAACTTAGATGGAAAAGTAGCAGTTGTGACAGGAGCTTCTTCAGGAATTGGTTTAACCACTACGAAGGCATTTGTTGCAAAAGGAGTTAAGGCTGTTTTATCTGATATTAACGAAGAGTCAGGCATTGCACATACAGAAGCTTTAAGAGCAGATGGACATGCCGTTGCATTTTTCAAAGCAAACGTTGCGCATGAAGATGAAGTGAAATCATTAGTACAATTTGCAGTAGAGACATTCAGTAAACTTGCCTTACAGTTCGAAAAAATGTAAGTGGGATAACATCATGCAATAACAACTTATTTTTAAATTTTAATTCCACAGATAGTTGAATACTCTATCGTTTGTTTGGAAAACATATTCAAGAACACTAAATATGTACTGGAGAATAAACAAAGTCGAAAAGATGGAAGAAAATACGAATGACGGTGCTCATTATGGACTTAACATACAGGTGTTCCTGTTGAAGTTCACGAGGTCTTAGGAAATAAAACAGCCATTTGAAGATTCTAAAAAAGATTTTGTAAGTAAAAATCTCTACTCGACTGGTGCAATGTGTGCAAACAACAATTACAGTAAATTTGGAGGAAGAAAATTATGACAAAAGATTTCTACACTACACTTAAAGAAAGACGCACTTACTACGGAATTAATAAAGAGGTAAACATATCAGATGAAAGAATTAAAGAAATTGTAGAATTTGCTGTGAAATATACACCATCAGCATTCAACTCTCAAACTGCACGTATTGTTGTATTATCAGGTGAGGCACATAATAAGTTATGGGACATCACAACTGAAACGTTAAGAAAAGTAGTTGGAGATAATGATTTTTCTGGAACTCAACAAAAAATGGATTCCTTTAAAGCAGGTTATGGTACAGTTTTATTCTTAGAAGATGAAACAATTGTTAAATCGCTTCAAGAGCAATTTGCTGCATATGCTGAGAACTTTCCAATTTGGTCAAATCAAGCATCAGGTATGCACCAATTAGTTGTGTGGGCAGGATTGGAAGCAGAAGGATTAGGAGCTTCTTTACAACATTATAATCCACTAATTGATGATGAAGTGAAAAAAGAATGGAATATCCCTAATAATTGGAAGCTCATTGCGCAAATGCCTTTTGGCAATCCAACGGTATCACCAGGTGAAAAAGAATTCCAACCACTTGAAGAGAGAATGAAATTTTACAAATAATTCATGTATACTATACCAAACCAGTACCTTCATGGAACTGGTTTTTTCATGGAGAAAATTTTGTAGAAACAGTAGCATAAATAAAAACAGACATTGGAACCAAACGAGCATTTAAACCTTTTCCTATGTCTTATTTATTTTTCTTAATTAATTATCTATCTGCGTATTTATTTGCCAAAAATCTGGTTTGGATGAAATTTTTTAGTCAAACTTTATTTCAAAGCTCCAAAAAGGTGATATCAAAATACCAAAGGTCATAACCTTAAATGTCAAAGACTAACGCGAAAGGGCGTGGCTATTATGTGGGTTTATCCAAATAATTGGATCCCAACTAAATCACTGGAGCAAATGGCCAATACGAACTATGATGTTCTAATCGTCGGAAGTGGTGCAGGTGGAGGGGCAACGCTTTACCGTTTATGCGAAATGTGGAAGAATCAAGGGGCTAAGCGAATCGGTATTTTAGAAAAAGGGACGAAGCTATTTCATTCACATGCGCTGAATATCCCCACTATGAATGTCGATCGAATGCGCGATCAACTATGGCCTGACAATTCTACTCCTGTAGGAGAAAATTTACCAGAATTCTCAGGTGCAAGATTAACATTCGCACTTGGTGGCAGGACATTGTTTTGGAATGCTGCCTGTCCTAGACCTGCTCAGTTTCAACTTCAGAATTGGCCTATTCATCCAGATGAATTAGATGTATATTTCAGAATGGCAGAACGTGTTTTGAATTGTACAACAACCTATGCAGATGGTTCTTCAATGCAACGGATTCTTATGAATCGGCTTCACGCTGGTGGTATTTTAGAAGCCACGAATATGCCTCTTGCCATCGATATGAGAGGACCACGCATGGGGGAAATTCACTCTAACGCATGGTTTAGTTCAATCAAATTTCTTGCTTATGCCTTAAATGATAAACCATTTGATCTTGCCTTAAATGCTTATACGACGCGAGTGTTGGTTCAAAACGGAAGAACTGTTGGAGTAAGTGTTGTATCAACACAAGACAAAAAAACTTACACTGTTCGTGCAAAAAATGTAGTTGTTTCTGCAAGTACATTAGAGACACCTCGAATTTTGCTAAATTCCGGGATTAGTGGTCCAGCTATAGGACGCTATTTAACTAATCATTCATTTGTATTAGGTACGGGAAAAATAAGTCGGAGGCAGTTCTCAGATAATATCGGTAATTTAGCCATTTTGAAACGTGAAACAAGTCAATTCCCTTATCAAATACAAATATTAGGTCCCAATCAATATTTTTCTTACCAACAGTTTGAAGATAAAGTACTTCCAGACCAAGTTAGTGTTGTCTATGCAACTTTCGGTTTGGTAGAGCCTCGGAGAGAGAACAGGGTTTTCTTAGATCCTAACGAACGGGATGAATATGGTGTTCCTCTGAGCCAAGTAGATTTTTCTTATAGTGAAAGGGATAGGGCTGTTATTAATCAAATGCGCGAGGGAATCATTCGATCTGCTGAGGCGATGGGAGTTACATTGGATGGTGAGCCTACCTTAATGCCACCGGGAAGTGACGTGCATGAATCCTGTACATGTCGTATGGGTACCGATCCATCTATTTCGGCAACAAATCCGTATGGAGAAATTCATGGTGTTTCAGGTCTGTATGTAGCAGATAACAGTGTAATACCTTTTCTTGCTGCGGCAAACCCGACAAATTCAACGGTTGCACTTGCGATACGAATGGCAGATAATATCATTCGAAGAAACCCGTAATGGGATAGCGCGGACATTTCGCAGTTATCAATACTATAGAAAGTCAGTAGTTTATAAAGTTTTCTAAAAGCCGGCAGGGAATTGATAGCTGCAAAGGGAGATGTCATAGTTGAAACAGATGTTTTCAACCTCGAGCAGTCGTCTGTAAAAAATTTTGAACACTTGATGTTATGTTACTTAAGCAAATTTAAATAATTTAGCTTAAAAACGCGGATATCTTAAAGCCCGCGTTTTTAACTTTTCTCTATATTTGTGATATAGAATAATTCATCTTTTTAAGTTTGAATGAATCGATTCTTGGTTAATCTGCTGGTCTTGGACCTCTATCGCCCTGTGTATTTTCCAAGGTTAAAATAGGCCGAACTGTAATGTCTCCTATTACTCGAATTTGACAAGAAAGCCGCAAACAGTCATCATATAAATTCTCATCAATATTTTTTGTAGCGAAAGCGTTTTTTTCTATTTTAGAAATATCCTTATATTCACCAGCTAGTACCTCCACTCTACAAGTGGTACATTTTGCTATTCCGCCACACTGATGAAAAATATTTATATTATTATCTTCAAGAGCTAATACTAATTTTTTTCCTTCTTCTACTTCAAAGGTTTGTCCTCCAAATACGGTGATAAATGGCATCTATCAATACTCCCTTCATACTTTCCTAATTATAACGAAGCAATTGTTATTATCAGTTTGTATTGATCCGACTAGTCTCATACTTAGAAATCATTCATTTAGTGAGATTTTAACAAATTTTTTACTAGTGAAGAACTCTTTATGCCAAGTAGCCGTATGAAGAATACCAATATAGTGGATAGCCATAGGGAGGTGGAACACCACGAACTTGGAAGATAGAATTTCCAAAATTCGTTTCTTTTTGTTTAAGTAATGATAAAGGTTCTTCAATTTATAATTATATTTATCATATGTACAGTTACTAAAGAATTCTCATAAGATGTAGCACCAAAATTGTATTGAATTTGAGTTGTCTGGTAGAGGCAATTTATCATGAAGGTGAATTACTTCCTGAAGATGAACAGGATAAATTGTTAGCCTTAAATCATTTCTTCGTCAGTAAGGCTTACTATTCAATTAAATTAAGTAGTAACGCATAACTCAGTACCCAAAAGAATTTCTTTCGACAGAGCTATGCGTAACTTATTGTTATCAGATCTTTTAATAGTTCAGTTTTATTCCCTTATGCTTAATGTAATGATTTCTCCAATATAGCAATACGTTTGGTAACCTCTTCGTGAGAAATGTCATGAATTTTTATATAACGATTGTGTATATGTTTTGTACATTCAATCGTACAACCACCTAAGTGTTTTGCCTCATTCTCTTCTGAACTTAATATCTGTTTATTACATTCTGGATTAGCACAGTTAATGTAACGTTCACATGGAGTCCCATCAAAATGATCCTTACCGACAATAGTTGGGTTTACTTGATTTATTGGAACAACAAGGCGTTCGTCAAATACATAACATTGCCCATTCCAAAGCTGACCTTTTGCGATTGGATCTTTACCATAGGTTACAATTCCACCGTGTAGTTGACCAACATCTTCATAACCTTTTCTTATAAGCCAACCAGAAAATTTTTCGCAACGTACACCACCTGTACAGTACGTTAAAATACGTTTACCCTCTAATAATTCATTATTGTCTTCGATCCATTTAGGTAATTCACGAAACGATTGAATATCTGGTCGAATTGCGCCTTCAAAGTGACCTACATCAAATTCATAAGTGTTTCGAGCATCAATAACAATTGTGTCCTGTTGCTGCATTTGTTCATAAAAATCAGCAGGTGCAACGTAACGACCTGTCATTTCAAGTGGGTCAATATCATTTTCTAAGCTTAAATTAACCAGCTCAGGTTTTGGACGCACATGCATTTTTTTGAATGCATGACCGTCTGCCTCATCAATTTTAAACACAATACCCTTAAATAACGGATCATTTTTCATCATTTCTATATAAGCGTTTGTTTCTTCAATTGATCCAGAAAGTGTACCGTTGATGCCCTCAGAAGCAACTAAAATACGACCTTTTAAGTTCATTTTTTTACATATTTGCAAATGCTCCTTAGCGAATTCCTCAGGAGATTGAATATTTGCATAATGGTAATACAGTAAAACTCGATAGTTCAATTTATTTTCCACCTATCATTTATATTTTCAGGATACACTGATAGCTAATACCATCAAAAAACGCGGTATATTAAAAAGAATATACAAACAAAACTGATAATCGTATTCTTAGCCTCGATAATGATTAAGTATAAGTAGAATTGCCGAAATAGATTCAGCAGGCAAATCGTCCTCTCACTCACAATCTATATAAACTAAAAAGTATAATTAATATAATGCACTAATTCATATCAATAATCTTCAGCTAAAATCAGTCAATGGCCTAATGAATGACTATATAGCACATGGCTAAAAAGACATCAAAAAAACACCATTGTACTAAAGATGTACTAGATGCTGCTTGCATATTTGTGCCATATAACAAACGCATTACGTAGTATTTAAAAATTAATATGATTGAATGTATTAGTAGCAGTAATTTTCAAACTACGTAATGGTTGTCTAGAATTTCTCCTAAATACTTTTATAACTAAAAAGTATAAATGAAATAATACAACTTTTATTCGTTTCCTGTCTTCAGACTTAGGTCTGAATTATTATTCAAATAGTAATGTCGTCGTTATATTTTAAGGAAAAGAACAAGCCTAATCTTTTTATAAATGCTTATTCTTTTTTGTTTTACTTACTTTTGCAAGCATACAATTACCCTTAAGTAGATAATTATCGGGCTATTTTGGCATTGTATTAACAATCAATCCGATATGTGTAAAGTAATTCATAGCTCCAAATAGAACAAAGGTAATACCTGCAATTGTCCAAAGGAATTTAATAACTTTAGCAAAATTCGGGGTTAATAGAACTACTAAACATTTATAAGGAAATCGGTGTTAATCATCTGTTCTTTGCGTTATTTGACAGTAAACGACCGGCCGAAGAAGTTATTCATGAGCTCGGTCAAGAGGTATTGCCTCATTTTCCAGCAATCAAGTAGAGAATGAAACAACGGAGTGGAGTGTTAGGAGAAATTTCCTTATCCACTCCCTTCTTTATTCATAAACTGTTTAAAAGAATGAGGGAACCCCATACTATTAAGCGTATATTGCAATTAATTATTTTCAAAACTACATTGGGAGGGATTAATTATGTTTCTGAATTTAAAAGGGAAAACGGCACTAGTTACGGGGTCTGCAGCAGGAATTGGTAAAGCTATTGCAAAGTCATTAGTAGCTGAGGGTGTTACTGTCATTATTAATGGACGCCATGAAGAAAAAGTACATCAAACAATGCAAGAAATTCAAGAACAATATCCCGAAGCTAACCTTCAATCATTAGTATCTGATTTAGGAACAGCTCAAGGATGTCAAAAGGCTATAGAGGAATTCCAAGAAGTAGATATTCTAATTAACAACCTAGGGATTTTTGAGCCTAGAGAATATTTTAATATCTCAGATGAAGAATGGTTGAAGATGTTTGAGGTCAACATTATGAGTGGAGTTCGACTTACACGATGGTACCTCAAACGAATGATTCAAAAAAAGGAAGGAAGAGTTATATTTATTGCGAGTGAAGCAGCCATTATGCCGTCACAAGAAATGGCTCATTATAGCGCGACGAAGACGATGCAGCTTTCTCTTTCTCGTAGTTTAGCAGAGCTGACGAAAGAAACAAATGTTACTGTCAATACAATTATGCCAGGTTCTACTTTAACAGAAGGCGTAGAAACGATGCTAAATACTCTTTATCCTAATGAAAATTTGTCAATGGCAGAAGCTGAAGTGCGATTTATGAAAGAAAATCGGCCAACTTCAATTATACAGCGACTTATTCGCCCAGAGGAAATTGCGAATTTTGTTACCTTTTTAAGTAGTCCTCTTTCTTCTGCTATTAATGGGTCTGCGTTGAGAATTGATGGGGGATTAGTACGTAGTGTCTTTTAAGAGGGTTTCAAATGCTATCAGTGGATCAAAATGAAAAAGCAATCAAAAAAATAAACAATTGGAGGAATAAAAATGGTCAATCATTTGCAAGATACAATCACATTAAATAACGGCCTACAAATGCCTGGTATGGGTTTAGGTGTTTTTCAAGTAGAGAATGATGCTACTGCAGAAATGGTCAAAAATGCCATTGAGGTCGGGTATCGAAGCATTGATACTGCTGCTATTTACGGTAACGAAGCAGGTGTAGGAGAAGGTATTAAACTAGCGCTAGCATCTACTGGCTTACGACGTGAAGACTTGTTTATTACATCAAAAGTATGGAACGACGGATTAAGCTATGAGGAAACTATCGCTGCATATGAAGAGAGCCTAGAAAAACTAGGGTTAGATTATTTAGATCTTTATCTTATTCATTGGCCTGGGAAAGATAAATATGCTGAATCTTGGAAAGCTCTTGAAGACCTATATGAACAAGGCAAGATCAAAGTAATTGGTGTATGTAACTTTACTGTTGCACACTTAGAAAACTTATTATCATTTGCTCGTATTAAACCTGTTGTGAATCAAGTGGAATTCCATCCACGTTTACAGCAAATGGAGCTTCGTTCATTCTGTGACAAGCACCAAATTCAACTTGAAGCATGGGCTCCTTTAATGCAAGGCGGACTTCTTGAAGATGAAACCATTTCAAAAATCGCAAAAAAATATGGAAAATCAAATTCTCAAGTTATTTTACGTTGGGATGTACAAAATGGAGTCATCACTATCCCAAAATCTGTACGTAGAGAACGCATGATGCAAAATGCCGATATTTTTGACTTTACTTTAACAACCGAAGAAATGGCTATCATCGATGCGATGAATCTTGAACAACGTGTTGGACCAAATCCAGATGAATACGATTTTGCTCTATAGGCAATAAAAAGGAAAAGAGACTGTCTTGTGTAAAATGTACCCTATAAGATAGACACTTTCAAAAAGGTCATCTTATAGGGTATTTTTGTTTATAATGAAGAAAAACGAGCGGTGGTAAATAGGATGACTAAAAATTTATTTTCGAAACAACAACAGGCACAATTAAAATTAAATCCATACGTCAAAACGGTAAGCGCGAAAGCCATTACTTATACGGATGAATTTAAAGAATTTTTTATTGATGAATACGATAAAGGAAAATATCCAAGTGAAATATTTCTTGAGGCGGGTTTTGACATTGAAGCCCTTGGTCCAACACGTATTC